>MKSX01000001.1 GCA_001897445.1 Alphaproteobacteria bacterium 33-17
ATCAGCCACACTGGAACTGAGACACGGTCCAGACTCCTACGGGAGGCAGCAGTGGGGAATATTGGACAATGGGCGCAAGCCTGATCCAGCAATGCCGCGTGAGTGAAGAAGGCCTTAGGGTTGTAAAACTCTTTTAGTGGGGAGGAGATTGACGGTACCCACAGAAAAAGCACCGGCTAACTTCGTGCCAGCAGCCGCGGTAATACGAAGGGTGCTAGCGTTACTCGGAATTACTGGGCGTAAAGAGCGCGTAGGCGGCTTGATAAGTTGGAAGTGAAATCCCGGAGCTCAACTCTGGAATTGCTTTCAAAACTATTTGGCTAGAGATTGGTAGGGGACAGTGGAATTCCTAGTGTAGAGGTGAAATTCGTAGATATTAGGAGGAACACCGGTGGCGAAGGCGACTGTCTGGGCCAAATCTGACGCTGTGGCGCGAAAGCGTGGGGAGCAAACAGGATTAGATACCCTGGTAGTCCACGCTGTAAACGATGAGTGCTAGATATCGGGAGATTGCTCTCGGTGTCGTAGCTAACGTGTTAAGCACTCCGCCTGGGGAGTACGGTCGCAAGATTAAAACTCAAAGGAATTGACGGGGACCCGCACAAGTGGTGGAGCATGCGGTTTAATTCGATGCTACGCGAGAAACCTTACCAGCCCTTGACATACCGGTCGCGGGGATAAGAGATTATCTCCTTCAGTTCGGCTGGACCGGATACAGGTGTTGCATGGCTGTCGTCAGCTCGTGTCGTGAGATGTTGGGTTAAGTCCCGCAACGAGCGCAACCCTCGCACTTATTTGCCAACGAGTAATGTCGGGAACTATAAGTGTACTGCTCGTGATAAACGAGAGGAAGGTGGGGATGATGTCAAGTCATCATGGCCCTTACGGGCTGGGCTACACGCGTGCTACAATGGCGGTGACAAAGAGATGCAATATGGCGACATGG
Source organism: Alphaproteobacteria bacterium 33-17 (assembly GCA_001897445.1). Classification (NCBI taxonomy): domain Bacteria; kingdom Pseudomonadati; phylum Pseudomonadota; class Alphaproteobacteria; species Alphaproteobacteria bacterium 33-17. Next base: position 947 of record MKSX01000001.1, read on the forward strand.
AGCAAATCTTCAAAAGCCGTCTCAGTTCGGATTGCACTCTGCAACTCGAGTGCATGAAGTCGGAATCACTAGTAATCGTGGATCAGAATGCCACGGTGAATACGTTCTCGGGTCTTGTACACACTGCCCGTCACGCCATGGGAGTTGGTTTTACTCGAAGTCGGTGGGCTAACCTTTTAGGAGGCAGCCGACCACAGTAGGATCAGTGACTGGGGTGAAGTCGTAACAAGGTAGCCGTAGGGGAACCTGCGGCTGGATTACCTCCTTTAAAGACATAAATTCCGAAACCACTACCTTTGCTTTTTTATACTAATAAGACAATATCTAAATAAATTTTCCAAATTATTTTATAATCTTAACTTTCTAAAATTAAGTAATAAATATTGCGCATTTAGAGGTGCTTATTTATCTATTTTAAGCTGTAATAACCTTACTAAGTTTGCTTTATTATATTAAATCTTAAATTTATAGATCTATTCATATGATAAATGATAGCTCAAAACCTTCTAAAATCATGATATTTGGACTTTCTGGCAGCGGTAAGTCTACTTTTGCTCTTTTGTTATCTAAATTACTGCAAATTCAAGTTTATCATCTTGATAAATATTTTTTTACATGTAATTGGGTTGAAAGAGATTATGCGGAATTTTTAGAGTTTCAGGAAAATTTTGTAAATCAAGATTCATGGATTATTGACGGCAATAATTTAAAGTCATTAGAAATGCGATGGAAGCGTGCAGATTTAGTGATATTTTTTAATTATCCACTTTATATATGTTACTTTAGAGTTTTAAAACGCTTTTTATTTCCTGATAAAGCTATTGATGATCGCGCCGAAGGGTGTAATGAAACCATCAAATGGTCTTTGCTAAAATATATGTGGGGATATAAAGATAGAATAAAAGAGCAAATAAATTTTCTTAAAGATAAATATCCTAATGCTTATTTCATAGAAATCAGAAATGAATCTGATTTAAAAAACCTAAAAACATACTTTCAAAATATAAATTAATTATGCAAATTTATGCAGCCTATCAGATAATTTGTATATAATTTTTCAATTAAAAGTTATACCAATCTGCTAATTTTTAAAATTTTTTGGTAGTCGAAGTGGCTTATTTTATAAGGCTACCACATACTATTGCAGTCAAAATAATAAAATTTTTATTTAAACAGGGTTGACAAAAGATTAATTGGGAATAGGCTTAAGTACATGTGTTAAACTTTTTAAGTGAGCAATTATTAAAAAATAACGAAGCTCGTCTAAAAAGTTTAATAATGTAAGATTTCTCGGAAAATCTTATGGGGCTGTATACTACTGTTGTATAGGGATTTAGTTTGTAGCTTCGAACTTATTAAAACTTGTTTGCGCAAGGTAAATTCTTATTCAGCAGTAACAAAAACTGTGTACATCCTCATTTAGTTTTCTAAGGATAATTTGAAATTATTAGATAAGAGGTAGTATTATGAAGTTTTTCAAGTGGGTTGAATCAAAGATTTCTGGAAAGAAAGAAGAGAATCAAGATAAAATAGACAATGCAAAAGATAAGGCATCGGAGAACATTCATAATATTAAAGAAGATATTAAAGATGCAGCTCATGATTTTAAAGAAGATGCTAAAGAACTTGCTAGTTCTGTTAGAGATATTGCTGAAGGCAAATATGAGCAAGTTAAAGAAGCAATCAACAAAGGCTGGGTAGATATTAACAGCAAAGATGAGAACGGTGATAATATGCTTATCCACTCTCTTAAAGCTGGTCAGGAAAAAATTTCAGAATTTTTAATCAAATCAGGCATCGAAACCAAAGCTAACCATGCATTAGAAGTGGCAAAAGAATACAAACAAGATTTTGCTGCTAAATTAATTGAAGTGCAAGATAAGCTTGTTGATTATAAAGAACATGCTAAAGACGTATTCGAGGCTATAAAAGTAGATAGTAAAGATTATTTGCAAAAAGCGATCGATAAAGGTGCTGATTTAGAAGAAAAATTTGAAGAAGGCGAAACAGCTTTACTTCGTGCAGTACGTGAGAAGAAATTTGAACTTGCAGAAGTGCTTGTTAAAAACGGTGCTGATGTAAATGTCGAAGATGCATCAGGTCACACACCTTTGTACTATGCTGTCGCATATGATAATGGTAACGTAAAATCAATATTACTAGAAAACGGTGCAAACCCATACGTAAATATTGATGGAAAAACTGTTTTGGTAGTTGATAATGCTCAAGAAATTGATTACTTAAACCCTGTTTATGAAGCAGCGAATGGTCACACAGATACATTAAAAACTATCTTAAATTATGATCATTCTAAAATTGAAAATACAAATGGTATGGGTGATACACCACTCTTAGTTGCGCTTAAAACAGGTCATTTTGATACAGCTAAATTTCTGGTAGACAATGGTGCAAATATCTATGCTGCTGACAAGTTTGGAATTACTCCAGTTGATTATGCAAGATTTGAGCATATTGATTTAGATGAATCATTTATATGCTTAGAATCAGCAGATTATTTACTTTAATTTGAGTATCTAATCAAAAAGGGTTGTGGTAAATTATTTATCATAACCCTTTTTTGCATTTAAAAGCAGGTACGAATATGCTTAATAGTTTTATAAAAGCTGTAATGATAGGATTTGCTATTGCTGCACCTGTAGGACCTATAGGAATTCTTTGTATTCGGAAAACCCTGGAAAGCGGGCTTAAAGGCGCAATATTAGTAGGTCTTGGTGCATCTATTGCATTAAGTATTTATGGACTGATAGCAGGTCTGGGAATGAGTGCTATAACAAATATTCTTATAGAGAAAGAAGGGGTAATTAAAGTTGTAGGCGGACTTCTTTTATTATACTTAGCATACAGAGAATGTAATACAAAACCTTCTAATAAAGAAGCAAGTGTAAAAGCAAAATCAGATTTACAAACTATACTGGCAGTCACTTTTCTTACTCTAACTAGCCCCATGACTATAATAAGTTTTATAGGCATTTTTGCCTCAATAAACACAGGAGCAATTGCTATTCTAGATGTAATAATAATGGTGCTTGGTATATTTGTTGGTAGTATGTGCTGGTGGTTTATCCTTGGAGGCGTAATATCCAAAATTAAACACAAACTCCCAGAAATTTGGTTAAGCCGCATTAAATATATTGCAGCGATAATTTTAGCAGGTTTTGGTCTGTATTCATTACTTCAGGGATTGAAACTTTTCTAATGGCAGTGGTTATGCTCGTGTTTGTAAGGAGTTATTAAATCGCTCCCATAAATTTTTATAAACTCTTCATCAAGAGCAATATCTTTAGGCTTGCCTTGGCAGCAAATATGCTGATTTAGGCAAATTACTCTATCAGTATTTTTCATAACAAAATTAAGGTCATGGGAAGATAAAATAATTGAAATTTTGCGTTCCTCTTTTACTTCTAAAAGTTTTTTATAAAACTCTTTCACGCCTTCAACATCAAGCCCTTGGGTCGGTTCATCAAGTACTAATAAATCAGGATTGTTCATAATGCTTCTTGCAAATAATACTCTTTGTAGCTCGCCGCCAGAAAGTTTCTTAATATCTTTATTTAAAAAATTAGAAACGTTACTATCAATATTTTTGCCATATAGGTTTAAAAATTCTTTAACCGTAATGGGCGGAATGTTAGCAATATCAAATTTTTGCGGAACATATCCAATTTTAAGATTAGGCTTTTTGATGATTTTGCCTGAAGTAGGTAAATATTTTCCAATAATTGTTTTTACTAAACTTGACTTGCCACTACCATTAGGACCAATAATTGTAATTATTTCTTGGCTATCAATAGCAAAGCTGATATTCTCCAAAATACTTTTTCCCTGTACTTTAAGAGACAAATTTTTAACTTCTAAAAGGTGAGTCATGTTCAAAATATTATTAATAATTTTGTCAGCAGTATTACCCATAAATTTGGCATATGCAAATGATAATTTTAAAATCGCAACTACAATAAGGCCTCTTGAGCTTATAATAAAAGATGTTGTAGGAAATGATGCTGAAGTTTTTTCTATATTATCAGATAATTATAATCCTCACGGTTCAATGGTGAGCATGAGTAAAGTTAAAATGCTTGGTGAGGCAAAAATTTTATTTATTATTTCTAAGTCATTTGATAAGGGTGCTGCGAAGTTTACAAATGTTAAAACTGTTGAGCTGGGTCTAGATAGTAGACTGAAAATTATAGAAAATTTTCATCATAAACATGTTCACAAGGATGAGCATATTTGGTTAAATCCTGATAATGCAATGATTATAGCGGAAAGAGTAGTAGAAGAGATGTGTAAAATTATCCCGGGGCGCACCGAAGAGTTTTATGCAAGGCTTGAAAAATTCCGTAATGAAAACTTAAGAAAAGTCACTGAATTTAAAAGAAATGTGCCGAAAATCAAAAATACGGCTTTTTACACATTCCATAACGAATATGCCTATTTAACCGATTATTTTGGTTTAAAGCCGTTTATTGACTTTGATACACATCATCATGACGGTATGAGTATCGATAATGTTCGTGAGCTTAAAGCGCTTTCAGGTAACCGAAATGCATGCTTAATTATATCAAGTGAGCATAAGTCCCTGAAAAATATAGCATTCTTAAAGCAAAATAATATAAAATATGTGTTCTTAGACTCTGAGGCGACAAAAGAGGGAAATTATTACCAAATTGGCTATAAATATGCTAAAATTATGGAAGGTATTTATAATTCAATATTAAGCTGTAATGATTGATATAATTTTAAGCAAAATCAATAACTTAGCCGTTTGGGCGTGTGTGTTTGCATGTTTGCTGATAGTTTGTTTTTATTTAATGAAATTCAGCCTCAAAAAATATTACCGCCACATTTATCATAAGCATGGCATTGAAGGCTTCCAAAAGAAATACGGCAAAATATCTAAAATCTTTGCAAAGCCTGATGAAATATTAGGCTTAAAAAAACGCACTGCTGAATATTATCAGGAGCTTGAGTCTCAAAAAGATATGGTTTACATGCAAAATTATCAAGAGTATGTAAACCAAAATACTATGTATAAAGATGATGCTCAAATTGTTGGTATTAATGATCCAATAGGTCCGATGACCGAGAAAATTCATAGAGAAAGAGGCGGAAGAGGTATGTTTGGTTTCAATATTAACAAATTTATGAGTGGATATTGGGTAAATTATGTTATGATGGGTAAAGAAGGGCAGCGTGGCAAAGGCAATGATGGACAGTCGCGCTAAAGAAATTGTAGGAGGAAAGTCATATGAAAAAATTCACTATACCTTGTAATTTTGGTGGGCAAACTGCCCCATTTACTGTTTATATTGGCGCTCCGGAAGATAAGCACCATCCGCTACATTTTCAGGCAGACTGGTTATCTAAAGAAAGAGGCGGACAAATACCAGGCGAAGTCATGGACAGTATTGCAAAGCTTAAGGAAATTGCTGACCGTAATGGCGTTTCGTTTGAAGACCTTTGTGTATATGCTATTACTAGCGGTAACGCTGATGATGCAGCAATTGATGCTGGTCAGGAAGCACCAAAGGCATAAATAAACAATATTCATCAAATTTAATTGGAGCCTTAAGCTTCTTTTTGCTATAAAGAGATGACAACCTCAAAATAATAGCAATGAAATCAGTATTAGATCATATTAAAGACAGGGTTTTACCTTCCGAGTTTATAGGTAAATATGTTTCCCTAAAGAAAAAAGGGCATGAACATCAGGGCGTTTGTCCGTTTCATCAGGAAAAAACCCCTTCTTTTACCGTAAATGATGATAAAGGATTTTTCCATTGTTTTGGCTGCCATGTACATGGTGGTGTGATCGATTTTTTAATGAAAATCGAAAATCTTGATTTTAAAGAAGCCATTAAAAAACTAGGTAAAATGTATGGCATTGATACCAGGTTTACTGAAGAAAATGTTAAGCAAAATACTGAAATCACCCAAATTGAATCAGTATTAGAAACAGCAAAAAACTGGTTTTTAAAAGATTTTGAAAATAATACAAATGCTAAAAACTATCTATCAAATCGTAAGCTTTCACTAAATATTGCAAAAAAATTTGAAATTGGATCTACCCCTAAAAATTACTCTGATTTGTTGCCTTATTTAAGAAAAGTAGGATTTTCAGATGATATTATTGTTAAAGCTGGTCTTGCCTGGAAAAGTGATAACGGTAAGGTTGTTGATAGTTTTATCGATAGGGTGATGATACCAATATACAACCTTAAAGGTAAGGTTGTTGCATTTGGCGGAAGAACACTAGATATTCATAATAAAAATATTGCCAAATATAAAAACTCCCACGAATCCCCAGTTTTTAAAAAACGTGAAACGGTTTATAATTTGCATAGGGTAAAGCAGCAAAGATTAAATAAAGTGATAATTGCCGAAGGCTATATGGACGTTATAGCTTTTTCAAAAATTGGTATTGATTATGCTGTAGCCCCTCTGGGTACTGCACTTACGCCTGAGCAAATGCAGCTAATATGGAAATTTGATAAAGAGCCGATTTTCTGTTTTGACGGAGACAGTGCCGGTATTAACGGTATGTATAAAGCCTTTATAGGTTCAGTTGCGAAGTTTTTAACGCCTGAAAACGGTATTAAATTTATTATACTTCCTGATAATAAAGATCCAGACGATCTTATTAATAGTGACCCAAAGAAAATGGAAGATCTGCTTGCAAACCCTATGGAGATGGCAGATTTTATATGGCTTTATCATTTTGAAAGATCAGAGCTTCCAAAAACTATTGAAAATCTTACTAAAATTGATAACGAAATTCATAAAACTATCAAAGAAATTGGTGATAGTGCAAGGCGTGAGCATTTTAAAGCTTATTTAAAACAAAAGCTACGGGCTGAGAATTTTAAGCTTACCAGAATTACCAGCAAATGGCATAGTAATAAAGAGATTATACCAAATGTTTCGGTTTCTACTCCGCAAATTGTTGATAAGGATCAAAGGTGGCTAGCTCATGCCATATATTTACTTAATAAATATCATGAAGAACTTGCACATATTGATATTGATTTTGGTAGCCTTAATGATAAACACGGGCTTTTAGAAATTGAAGATGTAGAAATTTTAAAAGAGCCGCCATATAAAATTTTGATACCGTCTTCGATAAATAGTGAAAATGTTATTAAATATTTTAATTATTATTATAAAAGTTACCTTCTTGACCTTTTAAATGATAATTTGCAGCAACATTTCCATAAAGGTGGGTTTGAAGATCCAAAAAAAACTTCTCTTATTCAGTCCGAAATAGTATCATGCAGGCGAGAATTAGAATTACTTAAAAGTGAATTGTTTATCTAGTTTACTTTATCTTTTTGAAAAATATTGATTTTAGGTGAAAAATGAAAGAATTTCCAGCTAAGTATAACCATGGTGAAATAGAAAAAAACTGTCAGGAGAACTGGTATAACTCAGACGTTTACCACTGGAAGGATGACAGCCCAAAGGCAAATACATATGTAATTGATACGCCTCCTCCTACAGTATCTGGTTTTCTACATATGGGTCATATATTTAGCTATACTCAGGCAGATTTTATAGCACGTTATAAACGTATGGCTGGCTTTGATGTATTTTACCCTATTGGATTTGATGATAACGGTCTTCCCACAGAGAAATTAGTAGAAAAAACTAAGAATATCAGGGCAAATTCTATGCCTCGTGAAGAGTTCATCAGCATTTGTAATGAAGTAGTAAAAGATGCTGAAGAAGAATTCAGAAAGCTATTTAAATCTATAGGTCATAGTTACGACTGGAGGCAGGAATACCAAACAATCAGCCCTAAATCACGTACTATATCGCAAATGTCATTTTTAGACCTATTTAATAAGGATTTAGTATACAGAAGCCCTCAGCCTACGCTTTGGGATCCTGTAGATCAAACTGCACTTGCTCAGGCTGATATCGTTGATATTGAAATGAAAAGCCAGATGCATGACATTATTTTCAAGGAAGAGTCAGGTAAAGAGTGGGCAATTGCAACTTCAAGACCAGAGCTTCTTCCTGCCTGCGTTGCAGTATTTTGTAATCCAAATGATGGTAGATATAAGCATTTAATTGGTAATTATCTTATTACTCCATATTTTGAAGTTAGAGTGAAGGTATATACCGATGAGAAAGTAGATATTGAAAAAGGTACGGGCTTAGTAATGTGCTGTACTTTTGGTGATATTAATGACATTCACTGGTGGAAAACAAATAATCTGGATTTAAAGCAAATTATCAATAAACGTGGTCAGCTAAATTTTGCTGGAATTAAATATGAAAGCGATTCTACTACTGCCAAAGTTCAGGAATTTGAAGGGCTTAAAGTAAAAGACGCAAGAATTAAAATGGTAGAGGTTCTTAAAGAGCATAACCTGCTTACTAAATCTGAAGATATTTCGCATGCGGTTAAATGTGCGGAAAGATCAGGCGCTCCACTTGAGATATTAATTACAGAACAATGGTCTGTAAAAGTTGTTGAAAATAAAGAAGAATTTATCAAAAAAGCGAAAGAGTGTAACTGGTTCCCTGATTACATGCGCGCACGTATTGAAAACTGGATTAATGGTCTTAACTGGGACTGGTGCATTAGCAGGCAGCGTTATTTTGGCGTACCATTCCCTGTTTGGTACTCTAAAAGACCTGGGGAAGAAGGTAAAATCTTACTTGCAGATAAAGATCAATTGCCAGTAGATCCGCTTGTAGACCTTCCAAAAGGTTATACAAAAGACGAGGTTATTGGCGATCCAGATGTTATGGATACGTGGGCAACAAGCTCTAATACTCCTCAGTTAAGCAGCCATGGAATATCAGATGAATATGTCCTTGATAAAGACAGACACGCGAAGTTATTCCCAGCTGACCTAAGACCACAGGCACATGAAATCATTAGAACATGGGCGTTTTATACAATTGTAAAAGCTCATTATCATGAAAATTCAGTGCCTTGGAAAAATCTTATGATTAGTGGCTGGTGCTTGGCAGCTGATAAAACAAAAATGTCGAAATCTAAAGGAAACGTTGTAACGCCTGTAAGCCTTATTGAAGAGAAGGGTGCGGACGTTGTTAGGTACTGGGCGTCAAATTCACGTCTTGGCGCAGATATTGCATATTCTGAGTCGCTTTTAGATGTGGGTAAAAAGCTTATAAATAAGATTTTTAACGCATCTAAGTTCTGCGCGCAGTACTTCAAAGATATGGACATTAAAGAAAGCTATGCTGAAAAGTTAGTCAGTGACGGTAAAATCTATGAAGTAACTGACCTATGGATGTTATCGAAGCTCAATAATGCTATTAAAACTGCTACCAATGAATTTGAAAAATACGAATATTCTTTTGCAAGAATGGCAATGGAAGATTTCTTCTGGAATGTTTTCTGTGATAATTACTTAGAGATTATTAAAGCAAGAGCATATGATCCTGAAAATAAAAACCCTAAAGGTAAGTTAAGTGCGGTGCTTAGCCTTTATAATGCGCTTGGACTTATACTTAGAAGTTTAGCGCCATTTATTCCGCATATTACAGAAGAAGTATATTCAATTTTATATCCTACAAAAGGATCTGTGCACCAGCGCGGTAACTGGCCAAAGTATCAAAATGAATGCATACATGATAGCTTAGCAGAAAGTTATGGTGATTACTTAGTAGAGATTTTAGGTGAGGTTCGCAAGCTTAAAGCTGAAAAGAGTTTATCCATGAAAGCACCAGTAAAAGCTATTATTATTAGTCTTGATTCAAGTATAGATAAAAATATATTTGAAAAATTAACAAATGATTTGAAAAATGTGACGCAATCTGAAAATATAGTATTCCAAGGCGGCAGTCTAAAATATAAGTCACAAGATGAAAAAATCAGCTTCGATATAGAAATCGAAGTTTAAAAATCTAAGTTACTTTAAAAGGGCTGCAAGTTGTCAGCCCTTTTTTGTTATTTGAGTTAAATATGCTACTTAAGGATATAGGTTTAATAATACTTGCCACCTTTTTAACTGGTCTTAGCTATATTGTAGTTAAGTTTGGGCTTGTGTATTTTCCACCACTTGTACTCATTGGGATTCGTTTTTTAATAGTAGGGCTAATACTTATGCCACTTTTCTTAAGGCTTAAAACCGACTGGTTTAAAATGCTTTGGGTGGGGCTGATTATGTGTCTTGGTTTTCAAACCCTTATAGTTGCGGCAATAGCATCAGGACTTGATGTAGCAACAAGTATTATTTGTCAGCAAATGTCTGTGCCTTTTACATCTTTAATGGGCGTTTTAATATATAACGAAAAAATAGGTGTAAGAAGATCTATAGGTCTTGCATGCGCTTTTTTAGGAATGGTTATAGTTGTTGGCAGCCCTACAGTCAGTGAAGGAAACGTAATAGGCATTCTTCTTGCACTCGCATCCGCATTTTTCTATGCATTCAATAATATACTGCTTAAAAAAATGACCAATATAAGCCCGCTTGCCATTTTATATGCGACCTCTATTGCAAGCTCACCAGTTCAGCTGTTACTTAGCTATCAGATTGAGGATATAAGCCTTGATTTCATTTTAAATGCACCGCTTTCTGCATGGTTATCTATTTTATATATGTCTATACTTACTTCGATTGTTGCTTATAGCATATGGATAAAAATGCTTCAAAAATACTCAGTTCATCAGGTAATGCCTTTTGGAGTCTTAGTACCAATATTTGGTATTTTATGCTCGCCACTCGCTGGAGATTCTTTAAATATCAATACTTTACTAGGGTCATTAGTTGCGATTACTGGTATTGCTATCATTAATATAAATAAACAAACTTTAGTAAAATTTTTGGGTAGAAAATGAGATATTTTTGGACTGTTCTAATATTTTTCATAGCAAATACTGCCTTTGCAGCAACTACTGAGATCCCATTTGACTTAGAAGGTGGGGCTTTTACTTCTAAAATTATTCAACTTTTGATAGTAATCACATTCTTAAGCTTAGCGCCGTCTATACTTATTATGGTAACTGCATTTACCAGAATTATAGTAGTTCTTTCGTTTGTAAGAAGTGCTATAGGACTTCAGCAAACCCCGCCAAACAGCGTTATAATAAGCCTTGCTTTATTTTTAACCATATTCATCATGATGCCCGTATTTGAAGAATCCTATAAAATGGGTATCGAGCCATTAGTTGATGAAAGAATTACCGAGAAAGAGGCTATCCCTTTAGTTGCCAAACCTTTTCATAAGTTTATGCTAAGGCATACTCGTGATAAAGACGTTGAGTTATTTATGACTATGACTAATCAGCCAACAGAAATTAAGCCCGAAGATATACCATATCAGATACTTATTCCTTCATTTATGATAAGTGAGCTTAGAAGAGCATTTGAAATAGGGTTTTTAGTGTTTTTACCGTTTCTAATTATCGATATGTTGGTTTCATCGATACTTATGGCGATGGGTATGATGATGCTTCCACCTGTAATTATTTCTATGCCGTTTAAGCTCATTTTTTTCGTATTATCAGATGGTTGGTACATGATTTGTGGTAGTCTTATCAAGAGCTATACAGCCCACTGACCTAAAAAATATTGTTTTATAACAAATTTCTCTTCTCAAAAGTTAAAATTTTAACTATAATTAAATATATACGTTATTTAATAAAGTAAAAGCATTGTATTTGAGGATATATATGAACAAACAGTATTTAGCTCAAGAAATTAGCAAAAATCATAAGACTATTACATTACAAAAAGCAAGACTTATCGTTGATTTATTCTTTCAGGAAATTATCGACGGTCTTTTAAAAGGTGAAAGAGTTGAGATTCGTGGTTTTGGTAGTTTTTCTACTAAGAAAAGAGCGGGAAGAGTGGCTCGTAACCCTAAAACAAACGAAAAACTTAAGATTGCTGACCGTGCATACATCCAGTTCCGTGCTGGTAAAGTACTGTTAGGAAAAATTAACAGTAAAAAAGCTGCATAATTAATCCTTACCTACAAATACCCGTTGAACTTAGTTTTTAACGGGTATTTTTATTGCATATAAGCTGCTTGATATTCTTTAATATCTAACTTACATAATATATCAAATAAATCATCAAAAGACTCAAACACGTAATTAGCCCCGCATTCAGTTAGTGCTTCAGCAGTATGAGTAGTTAAGATCCCTATCGGCGTAATCTTAGCATTTTTAGCAGCTATCATATCTATTGGGTGATTGCCTATATATGCAATAGCATTATGAATTTGATATTTTTTGATAGTTTCTAATATAATGGCAGGATCGGGCTTTCTTGGAACATCAGGAAAATCACCAAAACATACAGTGCCTTTAAAATATTTTTCAAAATATGAATTCCATACATTTTCATAAAATTCGCGCGGTCTGTTTGAAACTATATAAAGATCATATATACTTGATAGTTTCTCCATATTTTCCTTAGAAATATAGGCAGTTTCTTCATGACGTGATATTTCAAAATATACATTAACATAAACTAACTTTAATGCATCGAGTGGAATATCAAGGTCATTATCAATCAAATATTGCTTAATAAATAGCAAATCATCTTTTTCAGCATAATTTTTTCTTATAAATAATAAATCACCTAGAGAAATATTTGAGCCGGTGAAATAATAGTTTAACGTTCCCAGGATTGTTTTTTCACGACTCTTATTTAATAATACTAATGTATCATCAAGGTCAAAAAGTAATGTTTTGTTTGTCATATGAGCCTAGAGTATAGTTTAATGGCAACTTTTAAGTGTAATTTTGCCACCCTCATTACATTACTTTAACAAGGATAAGTAAAAAAACATTTTCAAAATGCATAAAATGTACTAATAAGTTTAGCATAGATGATTTCTTTTTCAAAGCTAAGAGGTTTTATGATGCTAAAGTCATTCTTCACTATATTTGCTGCTATAATTCTTTTAAGTGGATGTATTTCTTCTAAACTGGAAACTGTAGCGAATAAATCAGGTTACCATGTAAGCTCAGAAGCTTTAACTTTTGATATTACTGATGAGTCAGTGCTTGATATGAAAAACTGGCTTGCTACCGATAAAACGCCTTATACAGCAACCATTAAATACGGTAAGCTGTCAAATAAGATGTTAAGGTCTGTATTTAAAGTACTAAATGCTCATAAAATCAAATATAAGCTAGAAAAAGGCGCAAGCGAAAACAAAATTATACTCTCAGCAGTATCAGTAAAAGCTTTGGAATGCGAAGGAATGGGATGTGCTTCATCAAATAATCTGCTTAAGATGTTAAGTGATGAAAAACAACTGACTTCGCCAAAAGCTTCCAAAAATCACTATTCATATACTTTTAATTAAAAATCAAGGGTTTAAACATGGAAAGAACATTATCAATTATAAAGCCAGATGCAACTAAAAGCAATTATACAGGCGCTATTAACAAGATTTTTGAAGATGCAGGTCTTAAAATCGTTGCTCAAAAAAGAATGAATTTAACAAAAAAAATGGCTGAAGGTTTCTACGCTGAGCATAAAGAGCGTCCATTCTTCGGTGAACTCGTTGATTTCATGATTTCGGGACCAGTAGTAGTGCAAGTATTACAAGGTAATGACGCTATTGCTTTAAACAGAAAGCTTATGGGCGCAACAAACCCAGCAAATGCTGAAGAAGGTACAATCAGAAAGTTATTTGCAAAAAGCATGGGTGAAAACTCAGTTCATGGTTCAGACTCTCCTGAAGCAGCGAAAAGAGAAGTGGCGTACTTTTTTGCAGAAATCGAAATCGCTGAATAATATTATTGCTCATTGTTAAACACTACAGCGTCGTTTCCTTGCTCATGTACCATATAAAGTACATTTCGCTCGTCACTTCTTGTATTGTTTAATCTGAGACAATAATATAAATTTCTTGTAAAAAGCTTTGATATTCTGAAATATATTTAGAAATATCAGTGGTTTATTTATAAAAATCCCTGGAAAGTTTTCTTAGGGATTTTTTAATTTAAGGTAGGTCTTGACATAGTAGCTAGGTTTATATATAATCCGTGCTTATTATGAAATTTTATATATTAGGTAGCGTAAAATGGCTAAAAAAAATATCGTTCTTATAAAAATGGTTAGTACTGCAGGTACTGGTTATTTTTATGTTGCTAAGAAAAACCCTAAGAAAATGACAAAAAAATTACTTCTCAAAAAGTACGATCCAAAAGTTCGTAAACACGTTGAGTTTAAAGAAGAAAAAATTAAATAAGCATTTGTTTATTTGAAAAATTGGAAAAAGCCCCGTATCGGGGCTTTTTTTATTAGCCGCCTACTTGTGGTCCTTTATTAGGACCTGAGTGTCCAGGTACGGCAGGTGTAGACCCAGGCGCTGGGGCAATGCCCCCTGAATTAGATTGTCCAGGAGCGCTTGTTGCATTCTGAGCGGTTTGTAATCCCGATGTAGTCCCGCGTATTGCAGTGTTGCCAGCTGGTGATTGACCAGCGCTGTTACCTTTGTTTTTTAAAGAAGTTATAAAGTTATCTGGATTAGTTCTGCTAAAAGCGTCTCTTGCTTTAGCAGCAGCTTTGCTAGCATTCTCGCTGGCTTTAGTGGAAATTTCTGAAGATCCTAAAGTTTTGTCTTTAATTGCATCTTTATTTTCTTGTTTAGTCTCCTTTTTAGCGGCATCATAAGCTTTATCTAAGCCTTTTTTCTCTTTTTTGGTTTCTTTGGCTAAATTATCTTTATCGCCTTTGATATCTTTTATTTTGTCCTTAACTTCTTTAAGTTCGTTAATAAATCCATCGCGTGCTATATGGTTAGCTATAGTTTTGGGATCCTTAGGATTGCCTGTCGCAATTTCTCTATTAAGCTCTTTGATACTTTTTTTCAGTGCTTCTTTACGATCATTTAAAGTACCTAATTCTTGCTTCATTTCTCTTTTAGATTCTTTTACTGCATCTTTGAGGTTTTGTTTTGCAATGCCTTTTTCTTCTTTTAGACCTTCTAGAATTGGTTCAACTGATGCTTTAGCAACTGAATTTTTAAGACTGTTAATACTGTTGTTAATAGTGTATTCTTTAGCTTTCTTTTTAATAATATTGCCAAGTTTCGGGAATCCGCCTCCTAAACATGCCCCAAAGGCTGCTCCAATAGGACCGCCAACCATAAAGCCTAG
Source organism: Alphaproteobacteria bacterium 33-17 (assembly GCA_001897445.1). Classification (NCBI taxonomy): domain Bacteria; kingdom Pseudomonadati; phylum Pseudomonadota; class Alphaproteobacteria; species Alphaproteobacteria bacterium 33-17. The sequence continues at coordinate 16,065 of MKSX01000001.1, forward strand.
TACTGCACCACCTAGTCCGCCAAATAAGGCTTTCTTATCAATAAAGAACCCAAATAATTTAAAGCAGCCTTTTTTCTCTGGATATTTACCTGTTTGGGGATCTTTCTTAAGTTTACCAAATATTCTGGTATCTTTAGATTTTGCCTGGTCCAACTCTTTGTTATACTTTTCTAATTTTCGATCAAATTCTGTTTTTGGCGTGCCATTTCCTTGTTGGCTTTGGGCAGAAGTAGATAAATTAGGGTCATTTTGATTTGGATTAGCTGATGCATTAATATCTGGTTCAGCAGCAGGATCTCTGGGTGCAGGTTCAGGCTGAGGTGCGCGAGCCTGTGTTGCTGCCATATTACTTACTATTGGCGCAGCTTCAGCCTCATTATTGGCACTGTTTGGATCTGGATTGCCACTATCTTTAGACATGATAACTAACCTATTTTAAAAATTCCTATATATAATATATTAATTTATTAACCAATTTTAGTCAATAAAATCGTCTTGCGCTAATTTTAAAAGCCTGTAATATAAAGGAAAAAAATGGTTATGGACTTCTACAATAAAATCGCAATAGCATCAGACCACGCAGGTTTTGAGCTTAAAAAAACACTAATTGACTACTTACACACCTCAAAAATCAGTATTTTTGATCTTGGATGTGACTCTCTTGACTCATGTGATTATCCTGATTTTGGATTTAGACTCGCTAAAGCTATAGAAAACAAGGTTATGGGAATACTTATTTGCGGTTCAGGAATCGGAATGTCAATTGCAGCAAATCGTTTTAAACATATCAGGGCAGCACTTTGCCATACTACTGAGCAAGCAAAATTAGCCAGACAGCATAATAATGCAAATGTGCTAGTTTTAGCTTCAAGATTTATTACAGCTGAATATGCAATCGAAATTATAAAAGCATTCATGGAAACCGAATTTGAAGGCGGACGCCATGAAAAAAGAGTGGAAAAATTATCCGACATTGGAGGGGAATTATGATGACAGATGAACGCCAGGTTTTTGAGTTATTCGATAAAGAAATATTCGATAGCATTTCAAAAGAATACGAAAGGCAAGAAAATCATATTGAACTTATTGCATCTGAAAACTACGCGAGTAAGCAGGTTATGCTTGCGCAAGGATCAGTTTTAACTAATAAATATGCAGAAGGTTATCCTGGTAAAAGATATTATGGTGGATGTGAAGTTGTTGATATTGTAGAAAATTTAGCAATTGATAGAGTTAAAAAACTCTTTAACTGTGGCTTTGCTAATGTTCAACCTCATTCGGGATCACAGGCAAATCAGGCTGTTTATTTAGCTTTACTTAGCCCAGGTGATACAATTTTAGGAATGTCACTGAACTCAGGTGGACATTTAACCCATGGTGCTAAACCAAATATGTCTGGTAAGTGGTTCAATGCGGTTCAATATGAAGTTGATAAAGAAACAAATTTAATTGATTATGAACAAGTTGCAAAACTCGCCAGAGAACATAAGCCAAAAATGATTATTGCAGGTGGTTCTGCATATTCAAGAGTTCTTGATTTTGCAAAGTTCCGTGAAATTTGCGATGAAGTAGGCGCGATTTTTATGGTTGATATGGCTCATATTGCAGGCTTAGTTGCAACTGATCATCATCCAAGCCCGTTTCCTCATGCAGACGTGGTAACATCTACTACGCATAAAACATTAAGAGGTCCTAGGGGCGGAATTGTTCTTACTAACAGTGAAGAAATTGCTAAAAAAGTGAATTCTGCATTATTTCCTGGTCTTCAGGGAGGCCCTCTGATGCATGTTATAGCCGCAAAAGCTGTGGCATTTGGTGAGGCGCTGGATTCTGGATTTAAGACATACATACAAAATGTTGTAGACAATGCTAAAACTCTTGCTGACAAACTTACAACAGGTGGTGTTGATATTGTAACGGGCGGAACAGATAATCACTTAATGCTTGTTGACCTTCGTAAGAAAAATGTTACAGGAAATATCGTTGAGAAAAGTTTAGACAGAGCAGGTATTGCCTGTAATATGAATTCTATTCCTTTCGACTTAGAAAAGCCAACAGTGACATCAGGTATCAGGCTTGGCTCTCCTGCAGCAACTACAAGGGGTTTTGGTAAAAAAGAATTTGCATATACTGCAGATATAATTTTAGAAATTATCGAAGCTCTTGCGAAAGATAAAGAAAATACTTCAGCTGTTGAAGAAAAGGTACTAACGCAAGTAATCGAGCTTTGCAAAAAATTCCCTATGTACGCTCAGACAGAATAAAACAATGTCTAAGCTATTGAAATATATGCCATATGCTCTGGTAGCTATGGCATGTTTCATTTATTTTATCAATGGTTCCAAAATGAATATTCCTATTGCAAATAAAAAAGATTTTGTTCATAACTATCATGGTAAGCAGTATCATGATGATTATCACTGGCTTAAAGATACAAAAATTCTGACTACTAAAACACCGGAAATTATAAGCCATTTAGAAGCAGAAAATAAATACACAGAAGAATTTTTTAAAGATAAAAAAGATTTAATTGATACTTTATATAAGGAAATGGTAGGTCGTGTTAAGCTTGATGATGAAACTGTGCCAGTTGAAATTGACGGATATAAGTATTTCTCGCGTATAAAAGAAAATCAAAACTACTATGCTCATTATCGTATAAATCTAAATAGTAAAGAAGAGTTAGTACTAGATGAAAATGCTCTTGCGATATCAGACTACTTAAGCGTAGGTGCAATATCTGTAAGTAACACACACAAATTTGTTGCGTATAGTCTTGATAGAGTAGGTAACGAAAGGTATTTGCTAAAAATTAGAGATATTTCTGCTAATGTAGACTTAGAACATGAAATTGATAATGTAGTTGATGACATAGTATGGAAATCAGACGATACAGGATTTTATTATGTAATTCCTGATGAAGCATGGCGACCATATAAAATCATGTATTATGATTTAAAAAGTAAACTAAGTCATGAAATTTTCCATGAAAAAGAAGAAACATTTAGAGTTAGTATTGCTAAATCTAGCGATAGTGAATATTTGCTAATAGACGTACGTAGTTATACAGCTAGTGAGTATTATGTTACAAAACTTTCAGAGCAGAATTTAACCAAAATTTATGATAGATCTAAAAACGCTATAATGTATTTAGATCATGGCAATAATAATTTTTATGCACTTGTAAATGATGTTGAGCGTAATTTTAGGCTTGTAAAAATAACGGGTGATAAATTGGAAGATATAATTAGCGCTGATAAAAAAGTTTACTTAAGAGACATGGCTTTATATGACGGTGCTATTGCAGTTCATTACCGTTCTAATGGGCTAGATTATATTAAATATTCTACTGATATGGGTAAATCATGGAATGATATTAAATTTGACCAGGATTCATATTCTGCATCTATCATGCCAACTTATTATAAGAATACATCTATAAGATATAATTATTCATCGCTAAATACTCCGAATGAAGTTAGGAACTTTGACTTTAAAAAGAATGAATATTCTTTACTGAAATTTTTGGAAATTCCATCTGGATTTAAAAAGGAAGAATATACAGTAAAACGTGAGTTTGCAAAATCATATGACGGTACTTTAGTACCAGTTTCTGTATTATATAAAACAAACTTATTTAAAAATAACGGTGAAAACCCACTCTACTTATATGGTTATGGCTCTTACAGTATATCATCAGACCCAAAATTTAACCGTAATGTTATTTCATTAGTAGATAGAGGGTATGTATACGCCATTGCTCACATTCGTGGTGGCGATGAAATGGGTTTTGACTGGTACGAAAGCGCAAAATTTCAAACAAAAAAGAAAACATTTGAAGATTTTGTATCTGCCGCAGAACATATGGCAAGCAATAATTATACAAAGCCTGGTAATATTACCATAATGGGCGGAAGTGCTGGTGGTATGTTAGTAGGCGCTGCTATGAATATGAAGCCTAATTTGTTTAAAAACGTTGTAGCCCACGTACCATTTGTTGATGTAATTAATACGATGATGGACAGCACTCTTCCTCTTACGGTAAACGAATATATGGAATGGGGAGATCCAAATAAAAAAGACATTTTTGAATATATTTTATCATATGCGCCATATAATAATTTAAACTCTGTAAGTTATCCTAACATATATGCAACTACTAGTCTTGGCGATACAAGGGTTGCATACTGGGAGCCAGCAAAATGGATCGCTAAAATTAGAGAAATTAAAACTAATAATCCAGTGATTTTATTTGAAACTAATATGGAAGCAGGGCATGGCGGTGCATCTGGAAGATTTGGGTATTTAAAGGATAAAGCAAAAGAGTATGCATTTATTTTAGGCATTGAATAAAAAATACTTGCCAAGAAAGTAAATAAATTATAATTTGCGCAAACTAAAATTTCACTGTATTATTTAAAAATATTACTAGAAATTGGGGGATTTGGTGCGCTACATTATATGTTTAATAAGTATTCTTTTTTCAGTCAACGCAAACGCCAATTCTCAGGAAATTGTAGAACCTAATGCTGTAAATACATTGTGGATGCTTGTTTCAGCGGCACTAGTTATGATTATGACCCCTGGTGTTGCTTTTTTCTATGCAGGAATGGTGAGTCACAGAAGTGTAATATCAACATTGCTACAAAATTTTATTGCCTTATCAGTTGTAGGCGTTTTGTGGGTAGTGGTGGGCTATAGTCTAAGCTTTGGAGAAGGAAATGCTTTCTTAGGTAGTGCTACAAAATATCTTATGCTCTATGGCGTTCACAATGAAATAATTTTAGATGCAAAAGTTACGCATTTGTCCTTTATAGCTTTCCAAATGATGTTTGCCTGTATAACGCCTGCACTTATGACTGGCGCAATGGCAGAAAGAGTTAACTTTAAAGCCTGGATATTAGTTCTGATGATATGGAGTCTGGTAGTTTATGCGCCAGTTGCTCATTGGGTTTGGGGACCAGGTGGATGGATAGGTGCTCATGGAGCTTTAGATTTTGCGGGCGGTTTAGTTGTTCATACTACAGCAGGAGTAGGTGGTTTGGTGTCTGCATTAGTAGTAGGTAGCAGAGCCGAATCTAACACATATTCTAAAGACGTATCTATGGTAATGCTTGGCGGGACACTATTATGGTTCGGATGGTTCGGCTTTAATGCTGGTTCTGCGATTGTAGTGGGTCAGCTTGCTTCATATTCGTTCATGACTACATTTGTAGCTGCTGCAATTGGTATGATAGTATGGATGCTGGTTGACTGGCTTAGAAATAGTAAATTTAGTGCTATTGGGGGTATGACTGGTGCAATTGTAGGATTGGTTGCAATTACTCCGGCTGCAGGTTATGTATCTATTTCCTCCTCTATATTTATTGGGACAGCAGCAGCAATTGTATGTAATTTATCATCTCATATTATAAAAAATAAAACAAAACTCGATGATACTTTAGATGTATTCGCATGTCATGGAATTGGCGGCATAGTTGGTTCAATTATGACTGGTCTGCTTGCTTCAAAAGTTATAAATCCATCGATTGGTACAGAATGATATTTTATAAGTGGTGAAATAGAACTATTAAAATCTAATATTATTGGAGCGATTATAGTGACATTCTACACTGCAATTGTAACATATTTAATAATCAAACTGGTAAATTTGATTACACCTATAAGAGCTAAGGATGATGCACTGAGTGTAGATTTAGATCAGCACGGTGAATTAAATAGATAAATATTAATAATAAGGAAATAGTATATGGCAACTAATTCAAAAATTTCAGAGATTTTAAGTATTATATATGAGAAGGTTGAGAAATTTGCCAATATTAATGAAAAGATTGCGACCCAAACTACGTTGCTTTCATTAAATGCTAATATTGAAGCTGCAAGATCAGGGGAACATGGAAAGGGATTTGCAGTAGTTGCAGATGAAGTGAAAACCTTAGCAAAAAACTCATCTACTACTGCAAAGGCATTTAGACAAGAAGTAATGGAAGTGCTTGAAAAGGCTAAAGTAATTTCAGGTGATCTTGAAGAACGTAGTGATAGTATGGAGTATTTAAGGCTTTCTGAAATGTGCAAAACCCTTGTGCAGCTTATAGTCAGAAATCTTTATGAAAGAACGGCTGATGTAAGATGGTGGGCGACCGACACCTCACTTGTAGATGCTATTACAAATCCTACAGAACATAATATTAATTTTGCCAGGGACAGGCTTGGTATAATAAATTCATTTTACTCAGTTTATTTAAACTTAGTACTAGTTGATAAAACTGGAAAAGTTGTCGCAACTTCAAATAAAAATCGTTTCCCTGAACTAAAAAACGCTGATTTGTCTCATGTTGAATGGGTAAAGGATGCATTTAATACTAAATCAGGTACAGAATATATAACAGTTGATATATACAATGATAAATATCATGAAAATCAGCTAGTATCAGTATACGCAACTGCCATACGTGAAAATGGTAAATCAAATGGAGAAGTTATTGGAGCGCTGGGTGTATTTTTTGATTGGGAACATCAGTCAAAAATTATAGTTGAAGATGAGCCTTCTCTAAATAGGGATGAATGGCATAAAACAGAAGTAATGTTACTTGATAACAAATACAGAATTATAGCATCTTCTACAAAGAAAAATTTACTTCAAGAATTTAAACTAAATCATGGCAATAATACGTTTGGGCATTACGTAGATAATAATAAAATAATTGCATATGCCAAAACTCTTGGATATCAGGAGTATGATGGTCTGGGATGGTATGCAGTTATTGCTCAAAATATCTAAATTTTAGTTTTATAGCCATTTTCAAATGCCTTATCAAGATTTTCGCTAAACTCTTTGTCTGAACATTTTGTATAATTGTGTAAATCAACGATCCATTTGAAAAATTTAGAAGGCAATAACTTACCTTTCTTTAAAACAAATAAATCACCTTTATCAAGAGTTAAGGTTGGTTTTAAGTCTACAGGCTCATCAGTATCGTATAATACTTTGCCTTTTATAGTATTAGTATTATTAATAAACAAAGATTTTAACCTGGTTTTTGCTAATATATTGTATGCTAATTTAAATGGCGCTCTGATAATATTTCTAGGCTTAAAAATATTAAGCCATTCTAAACTATGTTTTTTAAGTAATAAATTAATAAGAGTACCAGTGCTTAAATAGCTAAAATATAATTTATAATATAGACAAACAATTTTAGGAAACTTATAGCTAACAGTTATTAATGCTAGATTATTCACTGTATCAATAAGAGTTAGCTTTTTAGCAGATGCATTTTGTATAATTTTGAAATTTGAAAGATTCATCTCGTGTGCTTTAATATGCAAATATGTAAGTTTTGCTTGCATTACATATAATAACTGCACTTCATATGAAACATTGCGTTTCCATTCCTTATAAATAAGTAAAGTTCGCGCGCTGTGAAATATAATATCCTGACCAGCTTCACCAAATATATCAATATTATGTAGTACTTCTTCGTGTACAGGAATGTCTCTCGATATAGGGTCTTGAACTGAAGGATAAAAATAGCTATTTATACCTTTACCTAAATGAAAGCTAATAGTTTGCAGGCACACATCTGTACCCCAGCAATCACCGAAACCGTCTATTATTCTAAACCACTTCAAGGTGATGACATAAAAGCAGTCTGGTAAATAGTTAGGCTGACCAATATTATAGTAGTTTAAATACTTGGCATGGGATAATTTAAGCCTGAATATATCATCTGGATAAAAGCCTTTAAACCTTCTAATGACGCTATCCCACCCTTTATTGAACCTTGCTTCATCGGTAAGAAGCATTGCAAAATAAGCGTCCTTATCAATGCTTTTATAGCATAATCTATTATTAATCCATTGGGTATAATAGCCGTATAAACGTGGTGATACGATTTTTTTAATAACAAAGGGATACGCTATTTTGTCGTCTAAAAAGTTATACTGATCCTGTATATCATCATCGATTTTTACAATTAGCTCAACATCCTCGGGTTTGTCGGTATTTACCTTAAAGCTTTCAAGTAAAGCCTTCATCTCACTAGGTCTACGGGTAGGAATGGTAATTGATATTAAGCAGCGATCCATAGTTATAATCCTTAGTTTATAAATTTTGGGGCTATGTTAACCAAAAATTTTTTTATTGCAAGTGGATAGCAATAAATTTAATTACTAACAGCTTTTAAATGTTGTAAGTATTTGCTATTATGAGTACTTGAAGTTTATTGATTTATAGTTTATGAATATTGCAAAATATTATCAAAAAATATATTTAGGTGAAATGTATGAAAAAAATAGGATTTATTGCTGCATTATTATGCGTGCATAATGCAAGTGCTGAGAATGTATCATTAGAAAGAGACTTGAAAAAGCTTTTGCCAAGTGAAAAAATTAGCGTAAGACATGTAAATAGCAATGTAGCACTTCATGGGAATGTAAGTACTCCTGAAGTTGCAAAAAAAGCATTAGAGATTGCTAGTCAGTATGTTGATGGTGATCATGAAGTTATTAATATGCTAAAGCTTGAAAATGGTCAGCAGGTATTATTAAAAGTAAAATTCGGTGAGCTGAGCAGAAAAAGCTATAATAACTTAACGAATACATGTGGTGTAAATTCAGCTAAATTAACTGCCTGTATCAATGACTTATCTCTAAAAGGCGCATTTAAAACGTATAGCGAGCCAAGTTTGGTTGCCGCATCAGGCGAGACTGCATATTTTGCAACAGGTGGGGAAGTTGCGGTTCCTCATTTTGATAGTGAAAACAAAAAAATTGTTTCATATAAGCCATATGGCGTGAAACTTTCATTTACACCAAAAATTGTTGCTCATAACAATATAAGAGTTGCAGTTGACTATGAAATTTCAAATAAAGTTAAATCTGGTTTAAGTTCATTCCCTGAATTTGCTACAAGTCATGCAACAACAACTGTTGAGCTTGCGCCAGGCGAAAGCTTTATGATTGCAGGTTTGCTAAATGATGAGTCACATAAATCAGTTGATAATAAAGGCGCTCTTGGTTTTATATCAGGTTTGTTCCCGTCTTCGTCTTATGAGCAAAAAGAAATTGTAATTTCTATTACGCCATATCTTGTTAACCCAATGACAAACGAAGAAGTAAAATTACCTACAGATGATACTGATGTTGATACTGAGCTTAATAAAATTCTTAAAGGAAAATTAAAAAGCTCAAACTCAACATTTATTGTTGAATAAACATTTTAAGGGGCGGTAAAGCCCCTTTTTTTGGTTATATAACTATGAAATACCAGTTTTACGTATATGTGTCATATTTTGTTTTTATCATTATCCATATTGCTATAGCATATTTTACTGCTAAGAATTACATTAAATATAAACAATTATAATATATGTACGCCCAAAAAAAGAAACGCCTAATATTACTATCTATTATTACAATTATTGGGTTTTTGCTAATATTTATTATAGTGAATGAATTCAATAAAAATGTCGTATTTTTTTATTCACCATCTGATTTAGATTTCAATAACAATAAAATTGTTAGATTAGGAGGGTTGGTAAAACAACATAGTGTTATAACTCACACTCATGGTAATTACGAATTTATAATTGCTGACACAAAGCAAGATATAAAAGTTATATACCAAGGAATACTTCCTGATTTATTTCGTGAGAATCAAGGAGTAGTAGTCACTGGAAAAGTCGTGGATTCACATTTTATAGCTACAGAAGTATTAGCGAAACACGATGAAAACTACATGCCTAAAGAAGTTTATGAAACGATGCGTAAAAATATTAGTAAAGATTAGACCTTATAAAGAACTCTATTGCAAAATTTATAATATCAACTATTGTAGGCATGTTTTAAAAATAAACTTGGTGTAAAAATGAATAATAAAATACTAGCTGTAATTTTTTTCCTTACAAGTATATTTATTGGTGTTTGTAATGATATTATAACTAAATATTTGGGTAGTAACTTAGATAGTTTAGAAGTAGTATTTTTTAGATTTTTATTTGCAACCATAATTCTATTGCCATTTGCATTTAAAAAGAATGTATCACTTTCAACAAGTAATCCTAAAATTCATTTGCTAAGAGGATTTTTACTTTTTGGTGGTATTTGGATATGGAGCCATTCCTTAAGTCATATAAATGTTGCAACAGCTACGGTAATCAATTTTACAATTCCTATTTTTACACTTATACTTGCACGCTTAGTATTAAAAGAAAAAGTATGTAAATGGCGTATTATAGCAACATTCTCAGGTTTTATAGGAGTGGTAATTATTGCTAATAAACCAGGTAATTTTGACAATATAGTATTGTTTGTATTATTTGCGTCTTTTATGTTTGCTGTGCTTGATATTGTAAATAAAAAATATGTAGTTAAAGAGTCATTGATTGCCATGCTTTTATATTCTAATTTAGCTACTCTTTTATTTACTATACCATTCTTGATTGGCGATTTTGTAATGCCTACAGAAAAGCAATTAGTATTATTATTCATATTAGGTGCTGGGGCTAATATGTTATTATATTTCTTACTCAAAGCATTCGCACTGGCAGATGCGTCATATTTAGTACCATTTAGATATACTGAAATATTAATCGCAGGTCTAATGGCATACATATTCTTTGGTGAAAAACTCCACGATAATACTATCATTGGAGCATTGTTTATTATACCAAGTACATTATTTATAAGTTATAGAGCGTCAAAAAATAAAGAGGTTTAAAATGACAGAAATTTTAGAAAAAGTAGATGCAATCGACCTTAAGGTAACAGCACTTCCACATCATGAAGGGCTTGAAATGCCTTTTTATGCAACAGTTAGCTCTGCAGGTATGGACTTGCTTGCAGCTGTAAGCGAAGATATTGTAATTGAGGCTGGCAAAATTGCATTAATTCCAACAGGTATTTGTATTGAGCTTCCTGAGGGTTATGAAGCGCAAGTTAGACCTAGATCAGGCTTAGCATTTAAAGAAATGGTAACAGTACTAAATAGTCCTGGAACAATTGATGCAGATTATCGCGGTGAAATTAAAGTAATACTAATCAATCATAATAATAAAGACTTTGTAGTAAGCAGAGGAATGCGTATAGCACAAATGGTTGTTGCTAAATACGTAAGGGCTGATATAAAGTTAGTAGATTCTTTAAGCGACTCGGATAGAGGAGCTAAAGGTTTTGGATCAACAGGAGTTAAATAAATGACAGTACAAATTGCAAACGCAAAAGATATAGAAATTGGTGCAGCTACAGAAGGTGTAGTTGCTAGTGATCTTAAAACAACACCAAAGCCAGAAATTGAGCAAAGCATTATGAGCTTTCTGCCATTAGTAGTAATTTTTGCTGTAATGTATTTTTTAGTTATCAGACCTCAAAATAAAAAGCAAAAAGAACACCACAAAATGGTAAACGAGCTTAAAAAAGGTGACAAAGTAGTTTTAACAGGTGGTATGATAGGTATCATTGTAAAAGTTGAAGACGAAAAATTCATGCAGGTTGAAATTGCGCAGAACGTTAAAGTAAGGTTCTTAAAAAGTGCGGTTGCTGAAACTATAAATGACGATAAAAAAGCATTACCAAGCGAAGAATAGGAGCTAATCTTGAGATACTGGAAGCTTACATTATTTGCACTATTATATATATTAGTAGGTATCATAATAGTACCATCATTTACTGGTAGTAATTATGGTGCAGTAAATATGCCAAGAATTAATCTTGGACTGGACTTAAGGGGTGGTTCTCAATTACTTTTAGGTATAGAGTTTGAATCATTCTTAAAAGATCAGTATAGCCAGATTTTAAGTGACGTACGTAAAGCCATGCGTACTGATAAAATAGGTTATATGTCTCTTGAATCAAAAGCTTCTGGTATTTCATTCAAAATGAGAAATCATGATGATTTTAGCAAAATAAAATCTACAGTTAGAAAAATAGATAATAGATTATCTTTAGAAAAAAACGGCGAAGATATTGAAATATTCTTTAATGATGCAGCAATTAGCGACCTAAAAAAGAGCGTAGTTGAACAGTCAATTGAAATTGTTAGAAGAAGGGTAGATGAAACAGGCGTAACAGAGCCTATTATACAGCCAAGGGGCTTAAGTAATATTGATTTGCAAGTTCCTGGTCTTTCTTCGCCTGATCAACTTAAGTCGCTACTTGGTAAAACCGCTAAACTTACTTTCCAATTAGTAGATGAAGATTCAAGCAGAGCTTTAGGCGTAACAAAAGTTGTTCCATCTGAATCTGTTTTAGTATCGTCTAAAGAAGGCGGTGATATTGTACTGAAAAGAGAAGTATTACTTACTGGAAATGATTTAGTAGACGCACGAACTGTATTTGATCATGGATCTCCTGCGATTTCTTTTAAATTTAGTAATTATGGAGCAAAGAAGTTTGCCGATATCACAAAGGAAAGCACAGGCAGAAGATTTGCTATTTTATTTGACGGCGAAGTTATTAGTGCGCCAGTTATAAAAGAACCAATCCTTAGCGGTTCTGGTATTATATCTGGTAAGTTTACAACCGACTCTGCAAATGAGCTTGCAATGTTACTTAGAGCAGGTGCATTGCCCGCGGAACTTACAATTTTAGAGGAAAGAACTATAGGTCCTAGCCTTGGTATTGACTCAATTGAATCTGGTAAAGTTTCGGGATATATAGCTTTTGCTTTAGTTGCAGGATTTATGATAGTAGCTTACGGCGTGTTGGGTTTATTTGCAAACATTGCACTAATTGCTAACATGGCGCTTCTTTTTGCAATGCTTTGCATTATGCAGGCAACTTTAACATTACCAGGTATTGCGGGTATAGTTCTTACCATCGGTATGGCAGTAGATGCTAACATTTTAATATTTGAAAGAATCAGAGAAGAAATTAAGCTTGGATATGCAGTAAACACAAGTATTGTTAAGGGTTTTCAAAATGCTTTTAACGCTATTTTCGATTCTAATATTACAACCCTTATAGTAGCACTCATGCTTTTCCTTTTCGGTACTGGTCCTGTAAAAGGATTTGCTGTAACCTTGAGCTTAGGAATAATTGCCTCAATGATTTCTAATATTGGTTTTGCTAAGCATTTGCTTCTTTTCTGGTCTGAAAAATTTCATATTAAGAGCATTAAAGTATAAATGGACATCACCCCTTTACTTGCAAAAACTAAACTAAATATTTTTAAGTATGGTGAAGGGAACTTTGAAACGAATCAAGGTGTTTTTAATTCTTCTATAATTGCGATGCCTAGTAAGGCGATGGCTGCTGAATTTACCAATCTTGACGCTATCGATAAATCAATTTTTGAAAATAACCCTATAGTTATTATAGGAACTGGCAAAACTCAAATTTTTGATAATGATCTTCGTAATTATTTCTTAAATCTAGGTATAAATCCTGAATTTATGACTACGTCTGCTGCAATTAGAACTTTTAGCGTTTTGAATCTGGAAGATCGAAATGTAATTGCTATGCTTCAATTGATTTAATGTTTTTATATAGTGAATTAAGTATAAGTTTGCATGTGTCATTTCCTCACTCATGTAGGTTTTACTACATTTCGTTCGTCATTCATGTGTAAACATAAACTTAATTCACTATAATCTGAGATTTTGTTAACTTTTAATATCTTATCTATTTATATAGTAATGTCACAAAATACATTGCAATTTTTGCAACTGTAGAAGTTCAAAGTTTCGGTAACGGTCATTGCGAAAAATGCGAAGCATTTTGTGGCAATCTAATTGAATGTAATTAATATTTATATATTTGATTTAGCGCTTCCTATAAATGGAAGAAAAATGACTGACCTAAGGTGCTCAGTCATTTTTAATTTTGATGATTATTGGCGTCTATTTCTAACACTTTTCTCTTACTAAAAGTTTAAACTTCTACAATTGTGAGGAAAATGGAGTTTTTCATAGATTACTTCAAAATATTGCATATTTTTCGTAATGATGATAGTTACTACTCATGTCATCGCGAGGAAAATGAAATTTTCCGCGGCGATCCATTACTTATTATGGATTCCCACGAGGTACTGTGTACCTCTCGCAATTGTATAGGTTCGGAGTATCGGTGACGGAATTTTGAGTGAAAAGGGTTGACAATAAGTCTGAAAGGGTTGT
>MKSX01000002.1 GCA_001897445.1 Alphaproteobacteria bacterium 33-17
TCAACACCACACCCAGAAAAATCCTGGGCTTCCTCAACCCTCAAAAATTAATCCCTAACTTATTAATAAATCGTTGCACTACTATCTAGAATGTACCTTTTATTAGCCTAAAAAATTTTAATATGAATCAAATACTTATTGAAAATTAAATTTATTTAGCATGTATAATTTTTTTAGATATATCAGCCATTTCTCTATAACTTGTTACACCTGTAAGATGCATCTGAATATGCACTAATACATCACTAGGCAGGTTTAATAGAGCCGAATCAGGACTATTTATAGGGTTAGCAAAAATAAAGTATTGATGCTTAACTGCCTTTTTAATGGTTTTAAAGCATTGTTCTCTTTCTTCAGCGTTATCACCTGGCTTTAAAATGCCTTTGAATTTAATAATAAATTTAGAAACCGAAACATTAAAATCCTTTGTACCAGATAAGTTGGAAAAGTTAAGCCTTGCAAGTAACCATTCGATATCAAAACCCAAGTATTCTATAATTCTTTTAGTAAATTCTAGTCTATAAACTAATGTATTGGAAAGTGCTTGGTTTTTAACAGCTTGAGATTCAGGGAAGGTTTCTAGAATGTAATTAATTATGCCATATTGATTGCTATTAATAGCTCTTTGTAAACCTAGTCTAAGCATTTTTTCAATATCTAGGTTATATTGTTTTGCTAAGGCGACTTGATAGTTGGCAGATTCTATATAACCTTTACCACAAGTGTTTGCAAAAGTATCAATATAATTAAAATGCTCCTTAAAACTCAGACCCAATCCTAAAGCTTTATCAAGTATTGCGTTAGCTGTTTTATAATATCCTTCTCTAAAATTATATTCTACCATATTAAGAAATTTTTCTTCAAAGAATTTTAGTGATTTTGGATTGGTTTTATCAATTTTAGCAAGAAGCCATTCTATTTTTTTATTTCCAGTTATATTAGCTATCTCATTGAAGCATACTTCCCATAATAAATCTTCTTCTAAAATACCCGCATCAATAGATTCTTGGCAATAGAACATTGCATCCTCAAATGATCCATATCTCATAACCTGTCTAAAATAGGCGTAATCATATGCTTTTAATATTTCTAGTTTGCTAATTCCGCACTTTAAGGCTTCTTTATATAAAAAATTATAATGCTGGCTAATTCCTTGTTCTATAATTTTTTCTAAAAAGTAAAAAGACTGTTCTGTAGTAATTTCTTTTAAACAATTATATTGAGCGCATTTTTGAATAAAAGGAATTGTTTTGTGTATGTGTTTAATGTGAATATCAGTCATGTATGTAGAAATTTTTATAAGTACTTTTTGCATAAGGTCGTTATCTGATGAATAAGCGCTATCTAGAAAATAATTTATTGTATTCCAATCCGCTTCTGTAGCTATTGTACTTATATTATTGTCCATAATACTACTATGCTGTAAAAATTTTACTTTTTGCTCAGGCTCAAGCTTATCAAATATAGCTTTCGCTTCTTCCCATTTTTTTTGTGATATTAAATCTGTAAATTCTTTCATAACTGAGCCTTAGTAAGTATTTGCAGGCTATATTGAGGCAAGTTTAGATAAAAAACAATAAAAAAAGGGAGCTGTTAAAAGCCCCCTTAATTTTACCGAAAGAATCTATCTATTATTCAATAACCTGCCATGTGCCATCAGCATTACGGCAAGCTCTGCCTACAGCTTCTTGTGTTCTGCCGCCCACAACAATCTGCTGTGTGTATTCACGGCAATATCTGTCATTTTTCTTATATGTTCTGGTAGGTGTTACGTAACCATGTGTATTAGAGTCTGGGTTTGCCCATTCATGTGTTTCGCCAATAGGGGCGCTTTCTAAAGTTGACTGGGTTGTTTTGTAATGATAGTTTCTTGACCTATTATCAAGGTTTTCGCCCATCCAGCTGCCAAAACCTGCGCCTACTAAAGCACCAACTGCTGCACCAGCTATACGGCCGTTACCTTTACCAACCTTTGATCCTAATATACCAGCACCAACTGCGCCAATAAGAGTTGCTGTATCTCTTCTTGATACCATTATTTCTCCATTCGGTCCGCTTTTACATGAAGCAAGTAATGATGCTGAAATACAAGCAATAAGAGCGAGTGATGTAATTTTCTTAACCATAATATATCTCCTGATCTATGATTATATTAATTTTTAACACGAGAAGGGCTAGATTGTAAATACTGATTTATAGATGTTTTAATGTCTGAAGGGATATTGGCTAACAAAAGTTGCTGCATTGCTTCTTTAGCCTGCTCAATTTTTAAATAACTATTATCATTTTTAGCAGATGTTAAAATTTCTAAATTTGAAATTATAAAAGGTGTTTGGTGTTTTTGATTATATTCTTCGAGCTTTTCGATAATTTCTAAAATTTTAGGTTTAGATCCTGATGGATTCATATTATTTTGTAATGCGCTTGACACTTTTACATATGGCTGATGGCGTGTATCAGATGTAATAATTCCTGCTTCATAACTATTGCCAATTTCGCTATATACTTCACTCCTAGTGCTGCTAACAATATTGTAACCTGTAAAAAATGAGGCGATAACAAGTAAGGGTATAGCAATATAAATAGGAACAAATACTGAAAATACGACGCCAATCAATAGAGGATAGCCACTTTTTAACAGGTTCAAAGCATACTCCGAGGCTTTTTTGAAAAAAGAGCTTGCTTTACCAAGCGTTGTATTTTGGCTATTTGGCATAATCAATTATGTATATATGTTATAGTTAATAACTTAACATAATTGAATTGTTTTGTAAATATAGATAAAAAAATTAACTATGGTGTATTATTTTATGAGGTTTACTATAAGATAGTTCCAAATATTATTAATATTATTTAAAATAGCTGCGTTTATCTCTAATTCTTTAATGGCGCTTTCTAATGAAGAATCTAAATGCTTAGCTGATAAATCTTTAAGTAAGACTATTGCTTTATCATAATCATGAAGGTTAATAGATAATTTAATATTATAAATCTCAGCTGCTAGCTGCTCATCTATAACTTTTTGAGGAGTCTCTTTAGATTCAATCTTGATAAATCTATCAACTACAGAAGAGGTTAGGTTAGGGTGGGTTTCAATAGTTTTGTGTCTGGACTGGACAAACTCATCTAAAATTCCAAAAATTTGATCTTTTGATGTTATTCCTGTTTCAGAGCGTAAATATAAGTTTTCTAGCTGGGATGTTAAAAACTGATCAGAAAAGCAGCTTGCAGCAAAAATATCCAGCTCAGGTTTATATATTTTATTGGTCATGATTCTTTTTTCAAGAATTCTTAAAGCAACAACAGGAGCAAACTTATTCTCAAGGTTAGATTTTGTCTGTTCTAAAACAAATGAGTCACAATCTTTAGCTTCTTCGCATTTTGGGCAGGTATATACTTCCTTTTCTTTTGCATCTTTAAGCTGGGCTTCTAAGTCTTTTACTTTATTATATGTATGATTTACGTCATATAATCCATAAGATAACGCAGCAAGTATTGATATAAACAGAAATAATTTTATTTTATACACCTTATAACCTCATCTAATTTTTGCTTAAAGGAATTTATATTTGAAGTATCTGAAAAATAAAGATTTTTAGAAAATTTTTCTGGAAAATATTCGGCTATTTTTTTACTTAAACAACATATTATGGGGTTAAATTTAATAGACTCTGTAAGTTTTATAAATGTCTCAGCTGCTTTTACAGAGAAAATGGTAATAACAGGGTTGGTTTGTAAGATATTAATTTGTTTTTCAGATAGATGGTCTAAATAATCAGTGTTATAAACAATAATCTCATCTATTTTATTGTCAAAATGCTCTGTAATATTAAAAGTAATATTATCACCCCTTAAATAAATGCTATTTTCTAAGTACGCGGGGTTATCTTCCAGAAAATTAACCAGAGACTCAGCATTGTCACCTGTTTTTATTATGTTAACGTCAGGGAATTCCAGATAGTCACCATTTAATCCTATAATATTGCCTTGAATAAGCTGGTTGCTATTTTTAAGGCTTTTAATGGCGTTTTTACTAGTGACAATATAGTTAGTATATGGTTTGTGCAGTTCAAAATTAAGGTGATTTACAGTACTTAATGGCAAAGAAAACGGCAAATAATCACTTAAATGCAGGATTTTTGCCGTTTCTTCAAAATCAATTAATGGTCTTGTAATTACTAAATATTTTGCCATTCATTATTTATGCAAATGTCCGACTGCCTCAGAAATATTCGCAAAACCCCTTTCTTCTAATATTTTTGGAAGTTTCTTGCAGATATCATTTACTAAAGTAAAACCTTTGTAAATAAAACCTGTATAAATCTGTACTAGGCTAGCGCCATATGCAATTTTTGTAAAGGCATCATCAGCAGAAAATACACCACCAGCGCCAATTATTGGAATTTGACCTTTAGTATGCTTGTAAAATTCACCCAAAACATAGTTTGACTGGTTGAAAAGTGGCGCACCGCTTAAACCACCAAAATTTACTTTATTTTTAGATTTTAGCTCATGACGCATACCAATTGTGGTGTTGCTAATAATAATTCCATCTATTTTATGGTGTAAAATTCTATCTGCCATAAACTCAATTTGGCTATCATCTAAATCAGGAGCAATCTTTACAACAAGCGGCTTTGTGATATTTCTTTCATTCGCGACTTTGTTGCGCTTTTGTACTATCTCTTCAAGTAATACATTAAAAGATTCGTCGTTTTGTAGATCGCGTAATCCTGGTGTATTTGGCGATGAAATATTAATTGTAATATATTGACCGTAATCATAAAGCTTATCAATGAGATAGGTATAATCATCTATAGCATTGCGTGAGTTTTTATTTTTACCAATATTCACGCCAATGTTGCACTTAAACTCATCCGCTACTTTAACTTGTTGTGAAATGTTTTTGATAAACTCGTAATATCCGCGATTATTAAAACCTAAAGCATTAATTATAGCCTGGTCATCAACAAGCCTGAAAATACGTGGCTTTGGGTTGCCAAGCTGAGAATATTTTGTAACTGTACCGCATTCAACAAAGCCAAAACCAAATTTAGCCATAGATGTTATAATACGTGCGTTTTTATCAAAACCAGCAGCAAGTCCTATGGGGTTTTTAAAATTTATCCCCATTACATTAGTTTTAAGTGAATCATGTTTATAGTCTATTGTTGGAAGCAGTTGGCTCACAAAATCGCTACTAAGCAGATTAATTGCGATGTCATGTGCTGTTTCGGGGTCAAGTGTAAATAATATTTTTTGCGCAATATTCGACGCAATTTTTAAATAACTTTCAGATAGTTGCATTATGGGCATTTTTGGTATATGATTAAAAATGTTAATATTTTAATAAATGTGTAAAATTATGAAAAATTCGCTTATAAAAGTACTGACGATTTATTCTATATTTTTAGGAAATAGTCAATCATTACTTGCATCTAACCAAAGTTTAAATGGCTCTGAAAAGCATGTTATAGATTCCGTACTTAAGAAATATTCAGCGGAAGAAGACTGGTCGGACGAAGAAATTACACTTCAGGGGACTAAAAAATTTGTAAAACCTGTGAAAATTGGTGATGAAGTTGAAGGTGAAGAAGGTGAGCATCAGGAAAAAGCTTCATCCCCAGATGATCCTATAAAAAGTGATGTTGCAGGCATTGATATGACAATGGAAGATGATCATCACCTTGCAAATGCAGCAGATTTACTTAGTAAAGCTTACGAAACATTTCAAATGGGTCATTATGAAGTTGCTCTGATGTTTTATACAAAGGCATTAAAGCTAGAGCCAAAAAATGAAGAAATACTATTTGGTGTAGCGGTAACCCATCATAAACTAGGACATATGGATATTGCTAAAAACTACTATACAAAGATTTTGGATATCAATCCGTCTAATAAGTTTGCCTTAAATAACTTTTTAAACGTTTTAAGCTATGAAAAGCCAGATGTTGCTCTAACAACATTAAGAAGACTGGAAGCAGCTGAGCCTTCTCTTTCGATAATACCTGCGCAAATCGCAGTGATATATGAGCGCCAAAAAGACTTTAAAAATGCTGTAAGATATTTTAAGAAGGCTAACAAACTAGAGCCAAGTAACCTTGATTATGTATACAACATTGCGCTGATCATGGAAAAAACAGGGCAAAATAACTCTGCAATGAGTTTATATAGCCGTATAATTCAGGCGCTTGATGCTGGCTATAAAGCAAATGTAAGCTATAAGGAAGTTAGAACAAGAGTAAATAATTTATCAACTGGTCAGGTAAAATAGAGGCATATATGAATTTGCGTGATTTAGTAGAAAGTGCCAAAACACAACAAGCATCAGATATACATTTGGCGGTAAATCATCCTCCTATGTTCCGTATTCATGGCGAAATGCATTTTTTAAAGTTACCCGCTGTTACACAGCAAGATATGGAAACTATGTTAAATAGTATAATGTCGGATGAACATAAAAAGAAGTTTCAGGAAGAATGGGAACTTGATATGGCTTATAGCTATAATGAAGATACTCGTTTTAGGATCAATGCTTTTAGAGATACAAACGGCTACGGGGCAGTTCTAAGGATTATTCAGGCGAAAGTAAAGACGCTTTCTATGCTTAAAGCGCCATCGGTACTTGAACGTATTGCTGGTCTTCATAAAGGAATAGTATTGGTAACAGGTCCTACAGGAAGTGGTAAATCTACAACAGTCGCAGCACTTATTCATCATATAAATTCAATTTACCCAAAGCACATTATTACAGTTGAGGATCCGATAGAATTCCTCCATAAATCTAATAAGTCTCTGATTAATCAAAGGGAAGTGGGTGAGCATACAAGAGCTTTCTCAAAAGCTTTAAAAAGTGCGCTTCGTGAAGACCCTGATATTATTATGGTTGGGGAACTTAGGGATTTAGAAACTATCAGGCTTGCAATGACTGCCGCTGAAACAGGGCATCTTGTAATCGGAACTCTACATACAAGTTCCGCGCCTCAGTCTATTGACCGTATTATTGACGTATTTCCGCCAGAAGAAAAGGCAATGATAAGAGTTATGCTTTCAAATTCACTTGAGGCAATTATTACCCAGCAGCTAATCAGAACAGCAGATAAAGCAGGAAGAGTTGCTGCATATGAAGTTTTAATAGCAAACTCTGGTGTAAGAAACCTTATTCGTGAAGGTAAGATCCCACAAATTTTCTCTATGATGCAGGTAGGGTCATCACTTGGAATGATGTTAATGCGTGACAGTGTGATGAATTTAGTTAATAATGGCATCATTACCAAAGAAGACGCACAAAGGGCAATGAACCAAGGTGAAGAAAACACAGAAAAAGCAAAAATGGAAAGAGCTACTACCATTTTCTAAGCATGACAACTTTATGGATATGGCGTTTGAAGAAGCAGAAAAAGCGGCTTCAAATGGCGAAATCCCTGTAGGTTGCGTAATAGTTGACCCTGATGGCAATATTCTTGCGAAATCTCATAATATGACCGAGGAATTATCAAACCCAATGGCACATGCTGAAATTTTGGCATTGGATAATGCTATAAAAACTTTTGGTAATAAATATCTTACAAACTGTTCTATGTATGTAACCTTAGAGCCATGCGCTATGTGCGCTCAGGCTTTAAGCTATGCTCGTATTCAAAAGGTATATTTTGGGGCAGAGGATGAAAAGTTTGGTGCAATCGAACATGGCTGCAAATTGTTCTCTAACAATAAAAGTCTATTTAAGCCAGAAATTTATGGTGGTCTTCAAAAAGAAAAATCTATAGCAATGTTAAAAAGTTTTTTTGAGCAATTACGCGCTAGGGGATAGCGTATCCTGAACTTTTGCTTTAAGTAAATTGGGTTATTTAGTAACTGATTTTTAAGAAAAAAACTTGCACTAAAATTTCAAAAAAGTTAAAATATTAATATATTAAAGATATTGGTATTTTAATAATGCTACTTAGACTTCTAACATTCATATTATTCTTTTCCAGGTTGGCCTTTGCTAATCCTGAAGGTGGTGTGGTTAGTAGTGGTATAGCTCATATAAATGAATCTGGAAGCAGAGTCGAAATTATTCAGGAAAGCCCAAAGGCACTCATTGACTGGAATAGTTTTGATATTCAGGCAGGCGAAGAGACAGCTTTTATACAGCCGTCAAATGATGCAATTACAGTAAACCGCATTCACTCAATTGATCCAAGTGTAATCAATGGAAAAATTGATGCAAACGGTAATATCTTACTTTTAAATAATCATGGAATTCTGTTTGGTGAAAATGCCCAAATCAATGTAGGTGGACTCATAGCTTCTACAAGCAGCGCAAAAGATGATGTATTACTTTCAGATGAAATGCACATAGAAGAGTTTGCCGCTCCCGAAGTAAGAAACGAAACATATATATTAAAGCAATACACAAATGTAGACGGTGAACAAATAGAAGAAGTATTTGAAAAGGCGTATACAGTACAAGATGAAGTATATGTTGAGAATAGAGGAAATATAACAGTAAGAGATGGTGGTAATGTAGTTCTTGCCGCTCCTAAAGTTAAAAATTCAGGTAGTATTTCGGCAAACCTTGGCAAGGTGCAGTTAGGCAGCGGTGAAAAACTCACCGTTGACCTAACCCAGGGCGGACTTGTCAAAATGGTTGTCGACAATAACATTATCGAAAGACAAATTCAAAATACAGGTATTATTGAGGCTAATGAAGGAGTAGTTGAATTGACTATACCTGACCTTGACGAACGTATTCAAATGCAAAGCATAGATAATAGTGGTGAGATTATAGCATCATACGGTTCTATAAACATTGACGCTGGTAATAGCGCAATGATTAATAATACAGGTCATATATCGGTAACATCTGATGAAGGTGGTGAAATTTATTTAAATGCCAGAACCATCGATAATAGCGGTAAGATTGAAGCTAAGGGAACAAATGGTAAGGGCGGATATGTTGAAGTAAATGTTCAAAAAGGATATGTAGCTCCTGAAAAAGGTAAAATTACAGTTAGCGGAGCTACTGAAGGCGGCGAAGTTTATGTTGGCGGAAGTGAAAATAGTAATTTTTATAACTCTGGCACAATTAAAGCAAAGGGTAAGGATAGCTTATCTAAAGGTGGAAAAGTTGCAGTTGAGACAAATAAAATACATGTTGCAGGAGGTAAGTTTGAAGTATCAAGCGTTGGTGATGCAGGGAGTATTAAACTAGGTGACAGAGAAAAAACAGTTGAGACCTTTATAAATCCACATAGTAGTATCATTGCTGACTCGCAGGAAGGACTAGGCGGTGACATAGTATTTGACTCCAGTGATTATACTAAAATGACAGGTACTGTATCAGCTGAAGGTAAAGTTGGTGGTAAAGTTGAAGTTTCATCAAAAGATTCCGCTTATATTAATGCAGATATTAAGGTTAGTGGTGAAAATGGTAATAATGGTGAATTGCTAATCGATCCAAAGAATATAACAATTTCTACATCAGGGTTTAGTTCTGCAGGTTATTATAATATTCCATTTACTGATCCAAATCCAGCAGCGAATAATAATTTTGGTAGAGCAATTTCAGCATTGTCGACAGGAAATATATTAGTTTCTAGCCCAGGTGATGATTCAGGCGCATCTGATGCTGGGGCAATATATTTATTTAATGGTGAAACAGGAAGTTTAATCAGTACAATGAGATCAAATATAGCTTCCACTTCTCTTGGAAATTCAGCTGCAGATATTATTAAATTGACCAGCAATGGAAATTTTGTTGTAAGAAATACTGGCTGGAATACCTCAAGAGGAATAGTCGCATGGGGCGATGGAACAAATGGAACAAACGCCATAATAGATGCTACTAATTCACTTTCGGGAAGTAGTGCAAGTGATCAGGTAGGTGGTGCCATTGCGTTACTAACAAATGGTAATTATGTAGTTGGAAGCCCTAATGCTAATGGTGGCAGAGGATATGCAACATTTGTATATGGTAATAATGGTCACATAGCAGATACAGGCTCAATTTCAGGAAATCCAAGTAATACAAATTCTGTATACGGAAGTGCTGCAAACGATGGTGTTGGCAGTAGCATTATAGCCCTGACTAATGATAATTATGTTTTAGCAAGCCCAAATTTAGATGATGGCGCCTCTAATACTGGTGCTGTGAGTCTGGTTAATGGTGATGATGGTATACCTTTAGGTGAAACAACTGTTGCAATGGCGCAAAGTAATGCAAACTCTATTCACGGGACTAATGCCTCTGACAGGGTTGGATTTTCAATAGTGCCATTAACTAATGGTAATTATATAATATCTAGTCAGCACTGGGGTAACGGTGGTACAAGTAGAGGGGCTGTAACCTTAATGAACGGTACAACGGGTATTCCTGTTGGTGGAACATTGCGTAATGAAGCTGTAAGTACGACTAACTCACTATACGGTACAACAGATTATGATATTGTTGGAGGAGGTGGTATTTACGAGATTCCTGTTAATTATAATTATGTTGTATCTTCTCCTAACTGGAATGGGTTTATTGGTGGTGGCGGAGCTGTAACATGGGTTAATGGTGCAAATGGTAACGTAGCAGTTGATAATACACCAGGAGCAGCAGTTGCTACAACTAATTCTTTATACGGTACTAGTGTTAATGATTATGTAGGCTCTCAGGTTGTAACATTAAATACAGGAAGTGCAGGAAACTACGCAGTAGGCGCTCATAACTGGAATGGCCCAGGAACAGACAGAGGTGCGGTTACATGGGTTAATGGTTTAAATGGTAACGTAGCAGTTGATAATACACCAGGGGCAGCAGTTTCAACAACTAACTCATTGTATGGTAGTATTAACTCTAGTGAAGTAGGTCGCATTGTGACAGCTCTGCCTAATGGTAACTATATAGTCAGAAGTCAAAACTGGGATGGTGTTACAACAAATGGCGGTGCAGTAACATGGGTTGATGGTAGCAACGGAAACATTGCCGTAGATAATAACCCATCAGCTGCTGTATCAACGACTAATTCTCTATATAGTTCAGGTTCTAGTAATTTTGTAGGTAGTAATGTTCAGGTTTTATCTAACGGTCATTATGTTGTAATAGTAACGGGTTATGACCAGGGAGCGGCATTAAACGCAGGTATGGTAACTTTTGTTAACGGAAATAATGGTAACGTAGGTAGTACAGGTTCCCCTGCATCGGATATTGCAGGTACAGGATTGCAGGGTAATAATGGCGCTGAAGAAGTAGGTTCTGGAGGTGTTGTTGAGCTTGCGAATGGAAATTACGTTGTATTAAGCCCTAAGTGGCATAATGGCGGTGGCGGTGAGTACGGTGCTGCAACACTAGTTAACGGAAGTAACGGAAATGTAGTATTTGATGGCACTGCTTCGGCGGTTGTAAGTACCAGTAACTCTATATACGGCGGACAAAATGCTGATAGAGTAGGATCTACAGGAGTTTTATCGCTTGGCAATAACCATTATGTAGTAGCATCAGGTGAGTGGGAAAATGGTGGTACTACAAATGCAGGTGCTATTACATGGGTTAATGGCGTGAATGGACAAATAGCAAATACTGGTTCTGTTGGTGCTTTATTAAGCTCTACTAACAGCTTTGTTACAAATACAGCGAACTCAAATTTAACTATGCCGGTACTGGATAGCGTTAACTCTAATTATATAGTTTCATTTTATTCTGCTGGAACAGGTGGGCAAGTTTTTGCACTGCCAATAACAGGTGAGGTAATTAGTACGCCTAATGATTTCACATTTAGTAGTTTAGCTTCAAGAGACGTTTCTATTGCTCCAAGCTTTATAACAACAAGTTTAAATGCTGGAACAAACGTTACACTTCAGGCAAATAATGATATTACAGTAAGTAATGCAATAACAGCGGCTGCAGGCGGTAGTGGTGGCGATTTAACCTTACAAGCTGGTCGCAGTATATTAATTAATGCGAATATTACAACAGATAACGGTGATTTTAATGCATATGCTAACTCTACTGTTGCAGATGGGGTTGTAAACGCGCAAAGAGATGCAGGTAATGCAGTAATTACAATGGCTGGCGGTACAACAGTTGATACAGGTACAGGGTCAGCTAACTTTACTATTAAAAACGGTAGTGGACTTACCAATAATACAAGTGGTGATATTACATTAGAAACAGTAAATGCTGATCATGTAAACGTGATTAATAATGGTACAAGTAATGGCAATATTGTTCTTAATAATGCAATCGGATTAAGCGGAACTACTATGAGTAACTTTGCAACAAAAGGTAGCTTTATCAATAATCATGGCGCTGGCGTTTTAGATAGTAGTGATAACTGGCTTATATACATTCCTAATACATCAAATATAACTGCAAATGGTCTAACTTATGGATCAGAAGTATATGGATGTAACTATTTCACAGGTTGTACTTCATCATTAACAACTGGAAATGCTCTTATTTATGCAATACCTTCATTTGACAAACGCTCATTCTTTTATACAGAGCAGTCATCTGACAAATCTGATAGTTCAGGCGATGGTAATAAATCTAGTAAATATAGTTTAATTAAACTTATAGACAGTAGTGCCGTTTCAAATTACCGAGACTATTCAGTTCTAAAATATTTGATATTTATTGTAGATAGTATCGCTAATGAATATAATATAGTGCCGCCTGCATCCAGAGGTGAAGAGGTATGAAATACTTAAATTTAATAGGAATATTAAGTTTATACGCTACACAAGTTAATGCTAACCCTGATGGTGGTGTGGTAACAAGTGGTAGTGCGACAATAACGTCTTCTGGGAATACATTAGAAATCAATCAGATATCCCCAAAAGCTCTGATAGACTGGAATAATTTTAATATTAATAATGGTGAAGCTACAATTTTTAAGCAACCAGATATTAGCTCGATAACTATTAACCGTATACATTCGCTAGATAAAAGCATAATTAACGGACGCCTGGAGGCAAATGGTAACATAATGCTGCTGAATAATAACGGCATATTATTTGGTGAAAATGCTGATATAAATATTGGCGGTCTTATAGCATCAGGAAGTAGCGTAAAAGATGACGCTCTTCTACTAGATGAAATCAAAATAGAAGAATTTACAGCTCCAAGCGTTGATACTCAAACATTTAAGCTTTTTAGAACTAAGATGGTTAAAGAGCGCGATGCAGATGATAATGAAGTAGAAAAAGAAATTACAGAAGACTGGGATGAGACATTTGATATTCAGAAAGATATAGTTATTGAAAATAAAGGTAAAGTTACTGCCAGAGACGGTGGAAATGTTATATTTGCTGCCCCTAAAGTTAAAAATAGCGGTAGCATAACTGCAAAATTTGGGAAGGTTATTTTAGGAAGTAGTGAGAAAATCACTGTGGATCTCACCCAGGGCGGACTTGTCAAAATGGTAGTCGATCCTTCTATATTACAAAGAAGCATTGAAAATACAGGGACAATTAGTGCAGAAGGTGGGCTTGTTGAGCTTGCTATACCTGATTTATCAAATCGCATTCAATCGCAAGTTATTGAGAATACTGGAAATATAAATGCAGCTGGTGGTGAAGTTAAGATAAATGCAAGCGATAAAGGATTGTTTGTTAATAGTGGACAAATATCAGCAACAGGTGATGCAGGTGGAAAAGTATCTTTAAGCGCAAGGTCTATTGACAATGCTGGTAAGGTTGAGGCCAGAGGTAACCTAACAGAAGGCGGTAGCATAGAAATTAATGTTGAAAAAGGATTTGCGGGAACTAAAAATAGTACGATTACCGCAAGTGGTAACGATAAAGGAGGCGATGTATCAATAACTGGATCTGACTCAAGCAGTTTCTATAATTCTGGGAATATTAAAGCTAGGGGTAAGGGGCAGGATGCAGATGGTGGTAAGGTAGTAGTTGAGACTAATAATATAAGTATGCTATCTGGTAATGTCGATGTTTCAAGCTCAGGTAATGCAGGTGAAGTTAAATTAGGTGACAAAGAAAAAACTAAAGAAAATTTTATAGATCAAAATACTAAAATTAAAGCAGACTCCAAAGATAACGGTGAAGGTGGTAGCATAGTAGTTGATTCTAAAGAAAATACAAAAATGCTTGGAAGTGTTTCTGCTAAAGGTAAAACAAAGGGTGGATTTGTTGAAATATCTTCAAAAAACAATGCATATATTAATGGTGAAGTTAAAGTTAGCTCAGAAAATGGTAATAATGGTGAGTTGCTGATTGATCCTAAGAATATTGTAATATCTACAACTGGATATAATGCTAAAGGATTATTTTACCATGAGTTTGAGGACCCAAATCCTGCAGCGGGTAACGGCTTTGGTACTGTAGTGCAGCCTTTATCTACAGGAAATGTAATAATTACCAGCCCTAATGATGACGCAGGGGCAACTAATGCGGGTGCTGTTTATTTATTTAATGGTTCAGATCGTAGTTTAATAAGTACATTAAGAGCAGGTATTGCCAGTACAGCACTTGGCGGTACAAATGATATAATAACTTTAACAGGTAATGGTAATTTTGTAGTCAGAAAATCTAGCTGGAACGGAGCATTAGGGGCGGTCACCTGGGTAGATGGTAGCGTTGGATTAAACGGTACAATGTCTACTGCTAACTCTGTATATGGAACAACTGCAAACGATCAGGTGGGATTAAGTCTTACAAAACTTACGAACGGTAATTATGTTGTTAGAAGTTCTCAGTGGGATGATGGTGCAACCACAAACGTAGGAGCGGTTACCTGGGTAAATGGTTCCAATGGTCATATAGCTAATACAGGATTGATTTCAGGTGCTGTTTCCACCTCAAACTCATTATATGGTAGTACCGCTAGTGATAATATAGGTTCAGGACTAACAGCTCTCAATAATGGTAATTACGTAGTAAATGCAAGATTTTGGAATAATGGCGGGATAGCTAGTGCGGGTTCTGCCACATGGGTTGATGGTAGTAATGGTAATATAGCAGGAACAACAAGCCCAGCAGGGGCAGTATCAACTGCAAATTCATTATATGGTGCGGTAACTACTAATGAAATAGGTTTTACGGTTACTGCATTATCTCATGCTGATGGTCATTATATAGTTAGAAGTCAGAACTGGGAAGATTCAGCAGTGGATGACAATAGGGGAGCCGTAACATGGGTTGATGGTAGAAATGGTCATATAGCTGGAAGTAGTAGTCCTGGTGGAGCTGTTACAATGGCAAATTCCTTATATGGCGATGCTGATAGTTTATTTCTTGGCTCAAGTGTTACTACTCTGACAAACGGTAATTACGTTGTGCATACATCTAACTGGAATGGTAACCGTGGTGCCGCTGTTTGGGTAGATGGTAATAATGGTAATATAGCAGATACAGGATCTCCTGGAGGCGTTATTTCAGCTGCAAACTCACTAAGTGGTGGTTCGGTAGGTGACAGAGTTGGATCAGGTGTACAAGCACTAACAAATGGACATTATGTTGTTAGAAGTTCAGGATGGAACTCAAGTGCAGGCGCAGTAACATGGGTTGATGGTACAAATGGTCATATTGCAGGTAGTACAGCCGTCAGTGGAAATGTTTCGGCGGCAAATTCAATATACAACTCAGGTTCAGGAAGTTTGAATCAGTCTGTTATTCCCCTAACCAATGGTAATTATGTTGTTAGAATGAGTGGGTGGAGTGGTTTTGTAGGATCTGGCGGTTCTGCTACATGGGTAGATGGTAATAATGGGAATATAGCTGGTACATCAAGCCCAGGCGGAGATATTTCAACAACGAATTCATTATATGGTTCTCAGGCAGTTGATTCAGTAGCGGGTACGGGAATACAGGCTTTATCTAATGGTAATTACGTTGTAATTAGTAGCAACTGGGGTAATGGCGGTACGTCCAATGTTGGGGCTGTGACATGGGTAGATGGGACAAATGGACATATAGCTGGTACGTCAAGCCCTGGAGGGGCAGTATCAACCTCAAACTCATTATATGGAGGAGCTGCAAGTGATGCTATAGGAGCATCTGGTGTTGTTCCGCTTAATAATGGTAATTATTTTGTGCTTACCCCTATGTGGAATAATGGTGCAACAACTGGCGCGGGTGCTGTCACATGGGTAAATGGAAGTAACGGATATATTGCAGGTAGCAGTAGTCCAGGGGGCGCGCTTTCAACATCGAATTCATTATACGGATCATCAGCAAATGACCAAATTGGTCTTAAGTTTGGTACAGGAACAACATATCTTGCGCTTTCAACAGGTAATTATTTAGTTCTAAGCCCAGACTGGGATAATGGTGCTACAGCTGCGGCAGGTGCAGTTACATGGGTAAATGGAAGTGACGGCAATATAGTAGGTACTTCATCAGCTGGTGGGGCAGTTACTATTTATAACAGTTTAGTAACAAATACGGCATCTTCAGGTTTGCTGTCTGCTATCGAAGATACTGTAAACAATACCTACGTGGTTGGTTTTCCAAGCGATAGTGGTCGTGGTAGAGTTTACGTTCTTCCAGTTTCTGGTGAGCTGCTAAATGACGGTAATGATGTAACTTTTGCTTATGTATCAAGCCAGGATAGAACCTTACATCCTGATTTTATTACTGATTCGTTAGATGCTGGTACAAATATAACACTTCAGGCTAATAATGATATTACAATAGATGATCCTATCATCACCTCGGCGGCAGGTAGTGGAGGTGATCTAACCTTACAAGCTGGTCGTAGTATTTTAATTAACGCAAATATTACTACAGATAATGGTGATTTTAATGCATATGCAAACTCTACTGTTGCAGATGGGGTTATAAATGCTCAAAGAGATGCAGGTAATGCTGTAATTACCATGGCTGGCGGTACAACAGTTGATACAGGCACAGGATCGGCTAACTTTACCATAAAAGAGGGTAGCGGTCTTACTAATAATACAAGTGGTGACATTACATTAAGAACTGTAAATGCAAATCATGTAAATGTTATAAATAATGGACCAAGTGATGGTGACATAGTACTTAACAATGCCATAAACCTTACAGGTACAACAATGAGTAATTTTGCAACAAAAGGTAGTTTTATAAATAATCATGGGGCAGGCGTATTAGATAGTAGTGACGACTGGCTTATATACCTGTCAAATCCAACAAGCATTACATTAAATGGACTGGCATATGGATCGGAAGTATATAGTTGTAACTATTTTACAGGATGTACATCATCACTTACTTCTGGAAATGCCCTTGTATATGCCTCTGCTGACCCGAATGCTACTCCACCCGCACCTACATTTGATAGGCGCAGTTATTTTTATACTATTTCTGGTACAAAATCATCATCAGAGGAAACAGTTTCATCTAAGTCTAATGGTAATAAATTAGATATGGTAAAATTTATTAATTCTTCTGATCTAAGTAATATTAAAAATTTCTCTGTTTTAAATTACTTAATATTCATCGTAGATAGCGTGGCAAAGTATTATAACATGGATCCTCAAAATAGTTTGCAAATAAACATTAATAAAGATGCTGATAAATTAACGGGGGGTAAAAAAATATGATCATGATTCAAATTTTATGTAGCTTATTCCTGGTTATAAACCTTTCATTTGCCGAAAAAGAGGAAGTTTCTAAGAAAATTGAATCAGATAAAAAAGAGATTTTAGAAGAAGAAAATGACAAAACTATAGATAATAGTATGCTAAATGAAAACCATGGTTAAGCCACTAAAATCTTATTCAGTTATTCCCCTGACAGACAATAACTGAATATTATAATTTCCTTAACTATATTTACATCATTAAACAAGAACGTGTACTTAAGTTATCCATGTTTTTTATATATGGCTCTATTTCTGTTTTATAATCTGCACGCTGTTTAACAATATCTAAAATTACGGGATATTCTTTTATAGTGTATTCCAAATGATTATAAGCTTTATTCTTAACCATGAGTCCTATTAAATCTAAGTTTGTATCAATAAATTGTCCTGTAAGGTCACAGCCAGCTGCTTTAGCACTTTCAATAAACCACTGATAATTATCAAACTTATCATTTTTAATTGTATTTGATAAAACAAATGGTGCAGAATTTTTGAAAACAGTTTTGCTATCTATACCAATATGTTTTGCTAATTTTAACATCTCTAAAGCATATTCTTTACCAAGGAATGTTGCTGGTATTGCAAAAGACTGGTATGTTTCCTGATTTATTGTAAACATAGTTTTTGTATCTAAACCTAATCTTTCAGCCTCACTAAACATGTGTATCAGATTTGCATACACAATATTGTGATTATCAATTAGAAGGTTTTCGGTAAATCCTGCAAAATTATTTGCCGAAATTACATATCTTTTTATTTCATCTGTTTGACTATCATAAAATTCTTTGGCTTTTCCATAGTCTTTAGTACGAATCAGCGAAATATAGTAACTTTGTGCGGTATTTAACATTTTGGGTAAAATTTCAGTTTCATATTCTTTCCATGTTTTTACTTCTTCTAATATTTCAGGATATTCCTGGAATAAATATAATAATGCCCCTATTTGGTTATAAGCGAGTAAATACCAGATATTTTCCCCACTATTATATTTTGCATATTCAAGCAAATTTGCACCGCTTGCTTTTGCATTTTTTACAAATCTTTTGAAGTTTTCCAAATTTTTATATGCGCAGGCTATGGATAAAGCTTCGTAAGATGCATTTTCATACATTTCTTTGATATCAATTTGTAGTTCTGCCGCTAATTTTATAATAGCATCAAACTCTTTTTGGTTTCCATACCCTGAAATAAAGCCAAATAAATCATAAAAATATAAACTGTTTTCTTTATCATAATGCATTTTGAACATATGTGTAGCGTCCAGGTTTAAAAGCTGAGCCTGTTTAAACATCCACAAAACGGTTGATAAGTCAAAGCTATGGTCAAGTAAAGCGGAAAATGCAGAATAATCATTGCCAGATATAATAAATTTGCGTACTTCAAAAGGCTGTTTTTTAAAGTAGTTTATAGCAGTTAAATAATTTTTATTAAGTATGAGTTTTATAAAATCATTTTGTGCTTTTTCTTTAGGACTTTTATTATCATCAGAGAGGCTTAAATTTTCTATACTTCTCAATAAAATTGGTAGTTTCTTATGTTTTGTATCATCCATTGATAAACAAGTGTGTAGTAAAGACAGATTTACATCATTTTTAGAAAATGCTTTTAAAATACCAGAGATTTCAGGCGTAGGTATCACATGATAGTAGTTTAGGAAAGTTTCAATATTAGATTCAACAAAGAAAGTCAGACGTTTTTCAGGTGAAAGTCCTAAAATATAATTTCTGTCAGTTTGAGTTTTGGACATATATAACCTCTTATAAAAAAGAAGGGCGGGAAAATCCCGCCCTATTTACTCGTTTACATTACTAAGCAACGTGAGGAGTCTTTATTTTGTTCTAGAGACTCCGTTAAACCTCTAAAAGATTTAGTTAAATCATCTGCTTCTGCAACAGGAACTTCTATTGGTTTTGGTATATTTAAAAATGGTTCAATATCAGTTTTATAGTTAGGAAGTTTACTAACTTCTTCTTTAATTTCAGGAAATTTATCAAATATAAGATTTAAGCAACTATAGTGTTTATTTCTTATGTAATTTTGAAGTAATGAACCATTATCAGTCTTTAGTAAAGCAGTTTTAAGGTCTGCTTTATTTTTTTCGGCATTTACAATGAACCATTCAAATTTGTCGCAATAATCTTGAGATGATGATAACTTTGTAAGGCACACAAATGAGATTTTGGTGAACACATCAGTTAAGTCTAAAAGTGGTTTTTTATTTTGATCTTGTTTTTTAGATGAATTAGAATTTTGATTTAGTTTATCTACAAGTTCAAAATATTTAGTAATGTCTTGCATATCCGAATTGCTGATTACATGGCTTAAAAAGGTATAATCCTTGAATTTTAATATTTCAGCCTTCTTATTTGGATTGCGAGTTCTTGCCAAAAATGCCCACTCTACTGCTTCAAAATTCCCCATTGATGTTATACATTCAAGAGCATAATAGTATATGATTTTTCATTTCATCGCTCAGTAAATCATACATTTTACGAGCATCTGCATATCGGGCATGTTGTATATGATGAATATATTTTGTTAGTATCTCTGAGGAATCAATATTATCGGTCTTTTTAAAAATGATAGTGTTTAATATTGATTCAAATGGTGATTCAATTGATTGAGCTGTATAAATATAATTTACAGGGTTTATAAATGAAAGAATAACTTTCCAAAATGGCTTCTGCGTCACTGCAGCTGTGATTTTATTGAAATCAAGATTATATACTTTGGCTTCATGCATTATGAAGAACAATTTTGTGGAATGTAAGCTCGTATTCAAAGTACGAAATATACTATAGTTGTCTTTTTGAAGAAATTGTTTTTTGTCTTCATCGTTTAAACTAATGTACATTTTAAAAGCTGGTTCAAATTCACCTGCTTTTATTTTTTCATTTAGCTGTTCTACTGGAGAATTTACTTGATCTTGGGAGGTATTGGTTGCTTGAGCTTTCATAAATAAGATCCTTTACTAGAGTTAATATTAGCTATACCCTGCATATTGGATCTTATTGAATTAAAAAGATTTTTCAACTATTAATTAGTTTAAATTGCACTAAACAATATACTCAAAGCTAATATTAGATAAACCATTGATATCTGTAGAAATCTCAGCTGTTGTACCATATTGAAAAGGGAAGTTCCATTCGCTATGACCGAAGTTATCGCACTTATATACAGGAAAATCAACGCTATGAGCGAAACGATCAAGTGCAAAGCTAACATATGGGTCATCACTACTAAAATTCCCAAATACTACTGCTTCAATATCCTCAAGTAAGTGTGCTTGTTTTAAATGGTTAAGCATTCTATCAACTTTATAGCCAGGCTCACCAACATCTTCTAATAGTAAGATTTTACCATAAGTCTGAATCTGCCACTCAGTGCCAATGCTTGTGGTAATAACGCACATGTTACCACCAGTAATTTCAGCCTGAATGCTATCTGAATGTTTTGCAACATCGTTAAGTGGCTGAATTTTATAAGAATATTCGTTTTTATCACTGAAAAGAATATCCTCAAGCAGTTTAAAATCTTCATGATCTTTAACTGTTGTATATTGATTTAATACATGTCCATGCATTGTTTTAAGACCATGTTCTTGTGAGAGCATTAAGTGAAGTGCAGTTATATCACTGAAACCTATAACAATTTTATTATTTGGTATTGTAACATCTTTTAAATAATCATAAAGCCTTGCTGTGCCATATCCGCCTCTGAAGCACCAAATAATATCAGTATCGGGGTCAGTTAAAGCATCAATTAAATCTTCTGCTCTGTATTCGTCAGAATTGGCATGATAAGGTACATCGTCAGAGTAAATGTCTGATTTATATGAAACGTTATAACCATTGTTCTTTAAAAATCCAATGGTTTCATGAAGTTTTTCAGGAGTTGTCTTTCCAGCAGGCGCGATAATTCTGATGTTTTTTGACATTCTAATACCTATCAAATATTTAACCAAAAGCTACCATACATAGAAGTTGTTGTCAATGTAAAAACTATAAATTATTTTTCTTATATTATCAGTATGTTAATTTTTATTTAGTAAAAATTCGTTGTCATGTAAATTTAAAAAATGGTAAAATAATTGCATAATCTTTTAACTAAAGATTTATATTAACGCAATATGGGAGTTATGTGTTATGAAAAAATCACTATTATTATTACCATTAGTAATGTTATCTAACTGTATGTATATCGATAGAGTACACCACAAGCCAACAGCTGATAGCGAATTTAACAGACAACTTAGCAAAAACTATACAAGAATGGCTGACAGTGAAGCTGCAGGTTATGACTGGAAAGATGCTAATTTGTTTGCTAAAAAAGCTATATGGGCTTCTAAGAATAAAGAAGTGTTACCTGAAGATCCAACAAAATGGAGCATTAAAGGTGACTTAATGAGTGAATTCGTTGAGTATCACGATATTGTAATGACACTCAATACACCAAAAAACAAGAAAAAACATCCTAAGCAATTAGCTAATTTAATAAGCTCATTTGATGCTATGGTTGAAGAACATTCAGAAAATGATAGTTTAGACCAGATTCTTATGAAAAGAGATGCGTTTGTTAAAAACGTTAAGTTCTTCTTAGGTCATGCTGCTTTCTTACCACATGAAAGCGTAATTCATAGTGAAGTATTATTCTTCCACAATGATTCAAGCAAAGTTGGTAGAGTAGGTAAAGCTGTAATTGGCAGAGCAATTCATAAAGCTATGAATGATGGCGGATTCTCTAAGGTTATAATTTCGGCGCATGCTGACAAACCAGGTTCTGAAATGACAAATAACATGATGTCTCTTGAAAGAGCAGCAGCAGTTAAAACTGTGTTAATGCACATGGGCGTTTCAGAAAAAATGATTGAAGTAGTTAACTATGGTGAAGAAAAACCTGTAGTTCATACTAAAAAGCCTGTTATGAAAAACAGAAGAGTTGAAATTGACTTTGTAAGATAATTGAATCTCTTTGATTTTCAAATAGATAAGACCCCTGATATAACTTCTGGGGTCTTATTTTTACTCACTCTATTGCTAATATCGTCAAAATATGTTAATATGCAGCCAAATTTTAAATTTGGTTTAAACCATGACTAGCTCAAGACAACTAAAAGCATCTGAAAACATTAGAAAAATACTAGCTGACGTATTTGTGTCGGGTACTTTTATATCTCCTGAGTTATTTGAAGTTTCTGTATCTATTACTGATGTTAAGGTAAGTCCTGATCTTCAAAACGCAAGTGTTTATGTTTATCCTCTAACTCAGGCTATTTCAGCTGAAGAGCTTGTAAACAGGCTTACAGCATCTTCTCAAAAGATAAAGCGTCTTCTTGCTCAAAAGCTTTATGCTAAAAGAGTGCCTAATTTAATTTTTAAGTATGAGAAAGTTACTCAGAATGCCGATAAAATTTTAGATCTTATTGCAAGCTTGTCTGCGGAGAATAAGTAGTTTTATTTCCTAATAAGAATTCTCTATAATTTTCTTTATCTTTTTGAACCAATTTAACATTAATTAGGTCTTGATACGAAAGGTGTCTGCCAATTTCAGCTACTAAATCCTTGGGTAAAACATTATGTATATTGATAATATAATGAAGCCTAAACGTTATAAATCTAGTGATGTTAATATTGTTTAGTTTAAACTCTAGGGCATTTTTAACCTGTTTTAAGCTAAAATTATCAAATAATTCAGAAGGTAATATACGAAATTCATGGAATAACTTTAAGTTTGCTGGTTTTTGACTTAGAAGTTTGATATAGCGTTTTTTATAATAAATCTCATTTGAAAATAATTTACTCCATTCTGCTAAAGGTAGTAATTTTGGATTTTTAAAAAACTCCCTCATTAAATCATTAAATAAATTTGAGTATTTAACGGTAATATAAAGGGCTTTTTTAAATTCTACATGAAGATTATTTATTTTTTGTGTGGCAATAAAAAAATCGCCAGAAATTTCCAGATGTAATTGTTTACAGTACCTAGCCAAATCCCAAACATTTCTATGTACAATTTTATGTACTGCTTTATCGAAATTACGAAGTAGTTTATCATCAAGTTTATTTATTTCGGGTTCTAAATTTTCTCTTATGTGCTGAATAAGGTTATTTAATATTATTAAACCTTTTATAGTAAGTATTATGGTGCTAATTAATCTTGCATTATCAAGTCTTAATCCAAAAGATTTTGCTACAGACTCTGCTATGATTAAAAAGTAGGTTGATTCTAAAAAAGTAAAAAAGCCATAAGTAGTTCCCGATGTAAAAAGTAATGCTAATAAAAAATATATCATACACCTTTGCTATTGATATCTATAAATGATTTGCTAAATCTTTCTCTGTATACTGATTCATCAGCGTTATGTTTAACTTTTTTAGAAGTTTGAATAAGATTTGGTATATTCGAAAAAGGAATATTTTCATTAATTTGAAAAATTATTTCATTCGGCAAGTTACTAAAATGCTTGCTTAGCCTCAAAGTTGTAAGTAAGCAGCTAAGTTTATATGTGGTTTTGTCCATAATAAACTCAGCCTGCCATGAAGGGTTTTTAATAAGCTCGTTTAGCTGATGGATAGAAAGCTTTTTAAATAGCCTTAAAGGAGAAATGTTATATTTTGCCATGTGAAGAAAAAAATCTAAGTTTCTGAAAAATAAATTAGTGTATCCTTGCTTTAAATATTTAACTGAAAAAATCTTCATAAAAGCTTTTGCAGAAAAGGGTATGGTATTTATATCAATTGTATTTAATTTGCTTAAAATATTCAGGTAATTCTTTTGTAGCTCGGCAGGCTGTTTATAAGATAATATTGTAAAAGCATTCACAAGGCTTAAATCTGACAGAGTTTTGTTGCTGAAACATTTTTGTAAAACAGGAAATTTACTTAAGAAATGTACTTTAAATTCAAGGTTTTGGCTGTATAAATTAGATGTCAACGGATGTCGGTATAAAGAAAATTTGACTTTAGCTGCCTTTTCAAATGCTTTGCCTTTAGTAACAAGTTTTTTGAAGTTTTCATGGAGATTGATACTGGGTACGATAATTGCCAGATTAATAATAACTCCAAGTATTACCTTAATTAATAATAGAATAATGATTATCATTGATGTCCTTGAGAGCCAAAATAAATTATAGTTTCCTGCTTATCTTCCTCATTCCTAAATGACTTTATTGCATTTAAACCTTTTTTGCAAATGAGTGGTGATCTATCGATAATAGTTTTAAGTTCTATAAACGAAGAAATATGCTGTAAAGTTTCTATAGGAAGTTCAGGTGTGCCTGCATTAGTTAGTAATTTATCTAGGATATGAGCTTTCCAAGCCTTGACACCATAAATATAAATATCATTAATTTCCTGATCATTAAGCTGTTTAAACATGCTTTTTATAGTTATTCCATTATCTATAAGACTTTTGCAGGTTTTCATGAAGCTGGATAAATTGGTTGTATCTTTAAAACGAGGATTTTTAATAACAAATTCCCAATCGCTTATTGGTAAGCCCGTTTCTAAAATAAATAACTCAATTAAAGCTATTCTGGGGACTAAGTCCATAATCTTACTTGGGTTTTGTTTATAAAGTTTTATCAGATCACTATTGCTTATATTAAAAATTTTTTGAAACTTTATAAGACATGGTAGCTTATTTAAAACCAAGAACTGAAAATCGTTGTTAACGTAAAATATGCCAATAATTCTAGGATTAGATATCAGAAAAGCGCGATATTTTGTGTTGAACATAGATGTCTTGAACAAATAATAAAATTTCAAAATACCACTGTAAATGTTTTCTAATATTCGCATAATAACAACTTATAAAGGTTATATAAATATATAGTAACAGCTAGAAATATATTTATACAAGAAAATTATTTTAATAGTTTTTATTATAAATAAGTTTTAAACAATGAATATTATGTTGCTCTGTTAATAAATTTGTATGTAGACTAAAAATATAATAGTTCTCTTTAGTATAAATTTTAATAGAGGCGAGTCTATGAAATCTGAACGTTCTGATTCTTCATCGAAAAATTATTTGATATCTAGAAATTCTGCTGAAAAAGATAAAACTATTTTTTATCAGCAATATAAAAAAAGGACTCGTTTTATATTGCAGCCATGGGAGGAGCTTTATTATCTATTAAGAGATGATGAAAACGCAGAGGCAACTCAAACAGCGCCAAGTGATATAATTTTTACCACTGATGATATCGATAAAATAGTTCTAAATTATAAAGATTTATTACTGCAACGAAGATTTGATCAAACATTTTTACAATGGCTTGTATCTACGCACCAATTTGATGCAGCATCAAGGCTTGTTGAATTATGCAGTGACAAAAATATTTTTCATGATGCGAAAGATAAAAAATCAATTTTTTACGAAGCAGCAGAAGAATATTATCTTTTAAGACCTTCAGAAAAGCAAAGAGAATGTGTTAGCTTCATCAAAAAGCTATTAAGCTGGGAAAAGCTGCCGATAATAACTAAAGATGAAGCAGATTTAAGTGTAATTGATTATATAATATTCAGTAGTAACTTTAAACATGTGTTCGACCTATTTGAAGAGCTTTTAAAGTGGGAAGAGATGAGTGATTATAATAAATTAATTATAATCATGAGAGCATTTAATATAGAGAAAACTAAAAAATCCCCGTTTACGGCAGATTACTTAATCGGTGCATTAGTGAAATATGTTAAATGCTCTAACATATGTAATGCAAATGTGCCGAGTAATTTTTCTCCGCATATCTTCATTAATCTACAATCTATACCACATATAAAAGCATTTATGGATAGGTTTACTTTAAAAGAAGAGGGGCTTACCAATTTGGATTATACCAGAAATAACGCCATGGAATGGTTCTGGTTTGTTGTAAATCAAAGTGGTAAAAAATGTATAGAAAAAATGAAAACCGTATTGCAGGATGAACATGAGTATCTAGCAATTATAGGAATGCTAGAGCAATATAGTATACATTTGCAGGTAATGTCGGGTAATAAGAATTTTTCGGTAGATGAAGCACTGAAATATGTAAATCTTGGTGCTAATTTACATTTTGTAGATTTTGGAGAAAATCCAACGTTTATAAATAATTTATTTGATTATAAAACTTGTGATGAAATTAAAAAGTTTGAGTCTTTTGCCGTTGCATGGAATTCATTTGATAAAAATAAAGGTGAGTATCCAGTTCATAAGGCATTCTACAATAAAGACATTAATTTATTTGACTTTCTTCTATCCAAAGGAGCTGATTTAAATGTCACTACTGAAGAAGGCGAAAATTTGGTACATATTGCGATAGATAGCGACTTTATGGAAGGTTTAATTCGCCTTAAAGAAATTGGTGCATTATCCATGAATCCTGATCGTTATTATGATGCGCCACTGCATCTGGCATGTGAGAATGGCGATATAAAATTTGTTAAGTTTTTACTTGAAAATGGTGCAGATGTTAATGCTCAAAACAGCATAGGAAATACTCCCCTTATGTCATGTGTGGGATCAAAAAATTTCTCAGAAGAAATATTCTCACTCTTAATGCTGCAGAATAATATTGATATATTTAAATCAAATAACGGAGATGAGAATATTATTCATAAGCTTGTGCATCATAAAAAGACAGATATGATTAAATATTTTAAAGACACTACGGCTTTAAAGAAAGTCATATATAATATGAACAGACAAAATCAAACTCCGTTTCATTTGGCAATTTATCTGGGAGATATGCAAAGTTTTGAAAGTTTAATTAACTATACAATACATTTTTTAAATTTTAAAAAAATTGAGCAGCATAGATATTTGTTAGATGTTGCTTATAACCGTGGGTATTCTCAAATATTAATGGGTCTTGTAAATATGGGTTTTAGATCTGAAAACGGAAGAAACGCCTTGCAGTTATGCTCTGTAGGAACGCAAAATAAGTTATTTGATTTTACGTTATTTAGCTGGGTATTTAATAAGCATAATATAAATGAAACTGATAAAAATGGTTATTCGGTATTATTCTATAGCTTGCAGCATATTCTAAATACTCGAGAGAAATTTACTAAGTTTCATAATGAGGCTAATAGCAGGTTTATCAGGCTTTTAAAGGCAGGTGCAAACCCAAACACCATTTCTAATGATGGCAGCACAATTTTTCATTATATTGCTATAAACTTTCCTGATAATGTTGCTTGTTACTTGGTTAAAATGATTATTTTGCATTCAAATAAAAATCTTTTTGAAATTTATAGTGAAGATACAAATAATAAAAATTGTCTGGATTATGCTGCCATGACAGGTAAACACGAGTTATTTGAAATATTAAAGCATATTAATGATCTGGCTTTTATTATAAATTATAAATCTTCAGTAGAACTGGAAAGTTTTTTGAGCAATATTCCAGAAAATGAAAGAGGTTTTGTAGTAAATAAAAAGTCAGGTGTGTTAGAGTTTTCACCGCTTATTTCTTTAATTCAGCATAGTTGTAAATATTATGCTGAGAACTATCAAATTAAGGATTGTACTAAGGAAAGGGACGAGTTGTTTAAGAAAATTGATATATTGATAAAATATGGAGCTAATATAAATCAGCAAGATGTTGATGGAAATACAGCTCTTACTTATGCTGCCTTATATTCCGATGAATTAGTTATAAGGGAGTTATTGCAGTATCAGGCTGATGTTACAATACCAAATACAGCAGGGCG
Source organism: Alphaproteobacteria bacterium 33-17 (assembly GCA_001897445.1). Taxonomy (NCBI): domain Bacteria; kingdom Pseudomonadati; phylum Pseudomonadota; class Alphaproteobacteria; species Alphaproteobacteria bacterium 33-17. The sequence goes on from MKSX01000002.1 coordinate 28,249, forward strand.
TATACCATTGCATCTGATTGGATATTATCGAAAAGATTTAGAGCAGCAGTTTGATAGAAATATAGTATTAATACTAAAAGGTGCAGAGAGGTTAAGCTTTAGGGAAGATATAAATGACAATAAAAAGAGCAGCTTTCAGTATTTTGTACCATAATTATAACTGCTAATAATAAAATGAGGCTTGAAAAATCGTTATTTATACTATAAAAAGACGAGTATCTAGTATAAAAAAAGGAGCAAGCCTCATGAAAATTTCCCAAAAGGTTAGAAAAATATTAAGTTATTACGAAAGTGATAACCCTGGAACTAAAGCAAACTTATGCCGTATTCTTATGACAGGTAAGCTTGCAGGTACTGGCAAAATGGTAATTTTACCAGTAGATCAGGGCTTTGAGCATGGACCTGCGCGTAGTTTCGCAGCAAATCCAGATGCTTATGATCCACACTACCACTTCAAACTTGCAATTGATGCTGGTCTTAACGCTTATGCAGCGCCACTTGGCATGATTGAAGCTGGGGCAGACACTTTTGCTGGTCAAATTCCTACAATTTTAAAGGTGAATAGTTCAAATACACTTCTTAGAAAAGATATGGTTCCTGATCAGGCAATTACTGGTACTCCAAGAGACGCAGTAAGACTTGGCTGTTCTGCTATCGGTTTTACAATTTATCCAGGGTCTGATGCATCGTTAGATATGATTTCAACAATCAGAGAAATGGCTGAAGAAGCAAAATCATATGGTCTTGCGGTTGTAATCTGGTCATACCCAAGGGGTGGTGAGCTTTCAAAAGAAGCAGAAACAGCGGTAGACGTATGTGCATATGCAGCTCATATTGCGGCACTTTGCGGCGCGCACATTATTAAGGTAAAACCACCGATGGGAGTTGTATCTCAAAGTGAGGCTAAAAAGGTATACGAGAAAGAAGGTATTAAAGTTGATACCATGAAAGACAGAATCGCTCACGTTGTTCAGTCGTGCTTTAACGGCAGAAGACTTGTAGTATTCTCTGGTGGTGCTAGCAGATCACTGGACGACGTTTATGAAGAAACAAGAGCTATCCGTGATGGTGGTGGTAATGGTTCTATTATTGGTCGTAACAGCTTCCAAAGACCACGCGAAGAGGCTTTACAGCTACTTGGTGATATCATTCGTATTTATCAGGGCAGGGAGTAAGCTTTGGAAATCTGCCTAATGCTAGAAAACAACAATCAGGATGGGGCTTTCCATCCTGATGTATCGCTGATTATATCCAGGGATGATATTGACCTTCCAACTGAAGCAGTAATTATTGGTTACGATAACTACGATATGCCAATGGGCGTATTTATCACAAAATATAACGAGAAAGATATTGAAAAGACTATAAAATCCCTCCGTAATAATCATGGGGATGAGTTTATTATTGGCGTTCACACACATAATTCCTATGATAATGCTATGATCATAGGTGAGGCAGGTGCTGATTTTGTTGCTTTTGACTACGATGGCAGCGAAGAGTCGTTAGAACTCATTGAGACCTGGGACAGATATACAGTTGTACCGTTTACTGTTATGGGTGATGTCGATAGTCTTTTAAAACAAGGCTTTGAGTCTATTATGATAACCTCAGAAGATATGGATAAAATACCAGAGTAAAGATAGTTGTCTCTGGGTCATTGCGAAATGCATAAAATGCTATTCAGGTAATCCATCACAGTAATTCATTTTTCCTGGATTGCTTCGAGGTTAAAAACTCTCGCAATTGTATAGGTTCGGAGTATCGGTGACGGAATATTGGAGGAAAAGGGTTGACAATAAGTCTGAAAGGGCTGTTTAAGCGCCTTCTTTTTTCCTTTGTT
>MKSX01000003.1 GCA_001897445.1 Alphaproteobacteria bacterium 33-17
CTTATTATAACCCTTTCAGACATCCTTATTGTCAACCCTTTTCCGTCACCAAAACTTTGAACTTCTACAGCAATGACTTTGCCGCTATGATCGTCACTCCTGAACCATAATTCAAATACTTTATATATGTTCAAAGTATTGGTGACGAAAAAGGTTTGGCATTGGACGTCACTAATGATAAGAAAAACAAAAAATGACTGACCATCCCTAGGTGTGTCATTTTTTCTTCTATTTGTTGCGATTGTCATTCCGAGAGACATGGAATTTCTTGTGGGAATCCATCATAAACTTGAGCTTTTTATGGATTGCTTCAAAATATTGCATATTTTTCGCAATGACATGCGGCAAATTCTGTCACCAGGACTTTGAACTTATACAGGAATGACGACAGAAGTTGCCTTTAAATTTATTTCAGAAACCGAAATTCTGAAACTATACAGCAATGACCGCACCAAATGGCAGGGTCATTGCAAACAAACAAATGCCATATAATATCTATATATGAATGGCCTTTTTATAAGCGTCTAACACTGATTCGTGCATCATTTCAGAGAGTGTTGGATGCGGGAATACTGTATGCATTAAATCTTCCTCAGTGCCTTCCATATTCTTAGCTATCACATAACCCTGAATCATTTCGGTTACTTCTGCACCTACCATGTGCGCACCAAGAAGCTCACCTGTTTTTGAGTCAAATATAGTTTTCACTAAGCCTTCTGGCTCACCAAGCGCAATTGCTTTACCATTACCAAAAAATGGGAAGCGACCAACCTTAATGTCATATTTAAGCTCTTTTGCTTTCTCTTCAGTAATACCAACACTTGCTATTTGCGGTCTTGAATATGTACAGCCTGGGATATTTAATTTATTCATTTTGTGGGGATTTTTACCTGCAATTTTTTCTACTGCAATAATACCTTCATGGCTGGCTTTGTGCGCAAGCCACGGAGCGCCAGCTACGTCACCAATCGCATAAATATGTGGCTCTTCTGTTTGCATATAGTCATTAGTAATAACATGACCTTTAGCATCCAGTTTTATTTTTGTTTTCTCGATTGCGATTTTATCTGTATTTGGTGAAATACCAACTGCCATGATAATTCTGTCAGCAGTAACGCTTGCAGCTTTTCCATCAGCTTCATAATTAATGGTAACATCCTTGCTGCCTTTTTTAAGACCTTTTAAGTTTGCAGATGTTACTATTTTCATACCTTGCTTTTCAAAAGACTTTCTTGCAAAATCAGCAATTTCTTTGTCTTCATTGATTAAAATTCTTGGAGCAACTTCTAATAACGTAACTTCAGCACCAAGGTTTAAATAAAAGCTTGCAAACTCAATGCCTATTGCACCGCTACCAATTACTACAATTGATTTAGGCATTGTTTCAGGTACCATTGCCTCACGGTATGTCCAAACAAGCTTACCATCTGGCTCGTAACCTGGAATGACCTTTGCCCTAGCACCTGTTGCAAGAATAATATTTTTGCATGAAAGCGTCTGAGTTACCTTACCATCTACTGAAATTTCTAATGTTTTGCTATCTTTAAATTTCGCAAAGCCGTCAATTACATCTACTTTATTCTTTTTTAGAAGAGCTTTAATACCGCCTGAAAGTTTGCCTGATACATCACGTGAGCGTTTTACAATTTTGCTGATATCGATTTTAGCATCTTTAACTGTAATACCATATTCTTCGGCATGAGTAATTGTATGATATACCTCTGCTGTTCTGAGTAATGCTTTAGTTGGAATACAGCCCCAGTTTAAACAAATACCGCCTAAATGCGTTGCTTCAACAACGCATGCTTTCATTCCAAGCTGAGCTGCTCTGATTGCTGCAACGTAGCCACCTGGACCCGCACCTACTACTACTAAATTATAATTACTCATGTTTTACCTCCGAAACTCTTAAACCAGCATTAACACTGGGTTTTCAATATACTTCTTAAAGCTTGCTAAAAACTTAGCACCAACCGTTCCATCAACAACGCGGTGATCACTTGAAAGCGTTACTTCCATAATATTTGCAATTTGGATCTGACCATTTTTAACAACGGGTCTTTCAGTACTTGTTCCAATTGCTAAAATACATGTTTGCGGCGGGTTAATAATAGCATTAAAGTTCTTAATACCATACATACCTAAGTTAGAAATGCTAAAGCCCCCACCCTGGAATTCATGCGGAGCAAGTTTATTGTCACGCGCACGTTTTGCGAGGTCTTTCATTTCTGATGAAATGCTTGTAATGGTTTTTTGATCAGCGTTTTTGATAATTGGGGTAATAAGTCCACCATCGATTGCAACTGCAACAGATACGTCAACATTGTTATAAAGCAATGTTGCTTCATCTGTCCATGTGCTGTTTGCTTCTGGCACATCACGAAGTGACATAGCAACAGCTTTAATCACAATATCGTTTACCGATACTTTATAAACTGGCTTATTTTCACTATCTGTAACGCTGTTGATATCTTGTCTAAAGCTTAAAAGCTTATCGATTTTACACTCAATGTTTAAATAGAAATGCGGCACAGTTTGCTTAGACTCGCAAAGTCTTTTAGCAATAACTTTACGCATATTATTGTTTGGAACTTTTCTGTATTCTTCAGGATTACGTCCAACAAAGCTTACTGATGACTGCGGAGCCGATGCTGTCTTGCTACTGCCGCCAGATTTCATAGCGTCCATTACGTCATCTTTTATGATTCTGCCGTGAGGACCTGTACCTTGTACTCCAGATAAATCTACGCCTTCATTTTGCGCAACTCTTTTAGCAAGAGGAGATGCTTTTGCTCTATCGCCACTTTGCGCCTGAGGAGCGGCTGCAGCAGCTGCCTGTGACGCTTGCTTAGGCTCTTCTTTTGGTGCTTGAGTGACTGCAGCACCACCACTTTTACCTGCATAAGAATCAAGTGATGCTTTGTCTTCACCTGCTTCTAATATAAGGGCAATCAGTTCATTTACTTTTACGTTTTCTGTTCCCGCAGGAATTAAGATTTTACCAAGTGTACCTTCGTCAACAGCTTCTACTTCCATTGTAGCTTTATCTGTTTCGATTTCGGCAATTACTTCACCGGCTTTAATTTTGTCACCTTCTTTCTTCAGCCATTTAGCAAGATTTCCTTCTGTCATTGTCGGAGAAAGTGCTGGCATTAAAATTTCAATTGGCATTTATATACTCCCTCTTTGTGCTATTTATTTCTATAGCAAACTGATTTAACAGCTTCAATAATATCTTCAACTTGTGGTAACGCAAGCTTTTCTAGATTTGCAGCATATGGAAGCGGTACGTCTTTACCGGCAACCCTAACTACTGGAGCATCTAAATCATCAAATGCTTCTTCCATTACAAGCGCTGCAATTTCACTACCCATACCAGCAAATGGCCAGCCTTCTTCAACAGAAACGATACGGTTTGTTTTCTTAACAGAGTTAATAATAGTTTCTGTATCAAGCGGTCTTATTGTACGAAGGTCAATTACTTCACAGCTAATTCCCATTTCTTCTAAAACGCTTGCAGCATTAAGCGCATGCTTCACCATTAAAGAAAATGCTGTAATTGTAACGTCTTTACCTTCTTTTACAACTAAAGCTTTTCCTATCGGAACTATATAATCTTCATCATCCGGGACATCAAAGCTTTGGCCATATAACATTTCATTTTCTAAAAATACAACTGGATTTGGATCACGAATAGCCGCTTTGAGTAAGCCTTTAGCATCTGCCGCAGAATAAGGAGCAACTACCTTAAGACCAGGTACATGACCATACCAACTTGCATAACACTGAGAGTGCTGCGCACCAACACGTGCTGCCGCACCATTTGGCCCTCTGAATACTATGGGGCATCTAACCTGACCACCTGACATATAATTTGTTTTAGCAGCCGAGTTAATAATATGATCTATCGCCTGCATAGCAAAGTTGAATGTCATAAATTCTACAATCGGCTTAAGCCCAGCAAAAGCAGCACCTACAGCCACACCTGCAAAACCATGTTCTGTAATTGGCGTATCTATAACTCTTTTAGGACCAAACTCTTGTAATAATCCCTGAGTAACTTTATAAGCACCTTGGTATTCCGCAACTTCTTCACCCATTACGAATACTTCTGAATCTCTTTTCATTTCTTCGAGCATTGCATCTCTTAATGCTTCACGAACTGTTAACATTGGCATAATTATTTTCTCCAATCCTTATTCATCATTATAGATATCTGTCATAAGTTCACTTGGATCTGGCTCAGGACTATTTTGAGCAAATTCCACAACTTCAGCAACTAAAGCTTTAACTGATTTTTCAATATCCTCTAAATCACTTTCTTTAACTTTTTTAGCTGATAATAAATAGTTACGAAGATTATCTATCGGATCACGATTTTCTTTAAATTCATTTACTTCTTCTTTGCTGCGATACTTAGCTGGATCAGACATTGAGTGACCTCTGTATCTGTATGTTTTAAGCTCAAGTAAATAAGGACCCTTACCACTTCTAATATGATCAATAGCTTTTTTTGTACCTTCAATTACATCTAATACGTCCATACCATTTACAGCATAACCTGGAATACCAAATGACTCACCTTTTTTGTAAAGATCTGTAACTACGGTTGCACGCTCAACTGATGTACCCATTGCATACATATTATTTTCTACAATAAATAATGCAGGAAGTTTCCAAAGAGCAGCCATATTGAATGCCTCATATACCTGCCCCTGATGCGCAGCACCATCACCAAAATATGAAACGCTAATATTGCCATTATCTCTGTATGCATTTGCAAACGCAAGACCAGCTCCAATTGGAACCTGTGCACCCACAATACCATGACCACCAAAGAATTGTTTTGGAATGTCGAACATGTGCATTGAGCCGCCTTTACCTTTTGAACAGCCATCTATTCTTCCAAGTAATTCTGCCATTACCCTTCTTGGATCCATACCGCATGCAAGCATATGACCATGGTCTCTATAGCTTGTAATAACCTGATCGCCTTCAATAAGATTATGCTGAATACCAACTACTACAGCTTCTTGTCCGATATATAAGTGACAGAATCCACCAATAAGTCCCATACCATAAAGTTGACCAGCTTTTTCTTCAAATCTTCTGATGAGAAGCATATCATAATACAACTTTAAATACTCATCTTTTGCTAGACTCAATTTTTTTTGTTTTGACACACTGAATACCCTTGCTTAAAAAAATTTAATAAATTAAATTAGTTACAAATTATCATAATTTAGTATTGATATTACCATGAAACATAATTTATACAACAAATTTGCTAACAATATTAAGGCATATACAATCGCTGAGATGTCTATTGTGCTATTAATTATCGCATTAATTACTGCAGGTGTAATGGGCGGAATTAATTATATTGAACAAGCAAGACTTTCTAAGATTGCTTCAGAATTAAATATGTACCGCACAGCTGTAAAAAGTTTCATTGATAAATATCAGGCAATTCCTGGAGACATGCCAAATGCCTCAAGCACCATAAGCTCGACTGCAACAAATGGCGATGGAAATGAGCAAATAACTACTAACTCAGAAACTTTAATTGTGTGGCAGCATTTAAATTTGGCAGGCTTTCTTAGCAAGACTTACACAGCATCTACCGCAGATGTAGTTTTACCAAAAGGACCTGTTGAGGGAAGCTATTATGCCATAAGAACAAGTGATATTAACGGCATTATAAAAACATATGTAGAATTTGGGGGAATATCTAACACTGCAAGGGGCTTTGCAGATGTTAGCATTCTTACTCCAACTCAGGCTCTTACGGTTGACCGTAAAATTGATGATGGTGTTGCAACAACAGGAAATGTACTGGGTATAACTGGGCTTGCACCTATAACTTTTACATCACTGACCTCTACTGATTGCGCTGACACATCACTTACCGCAGCGTCAAAATATAATATGACGAATGCAAATTTAGTAGTATGTAAATTAGTTTATTTAATTGATTAAATATGGCAAAAGCAAAAGTATCGGCAGGATTTAAATTAAGCGATAGCTTTGTTGGCAAAGTTGATAAAATTTTCCAGCACACTGACGTATTACTTGCAATAGGTGTAATTGGCATTGTAATGGTGCTACTTTTTCCAGTACCAAAAATACTTTTAGATTTTTTATTATCTATTTCTATAACAAGCGGCATTCTGATTTTAATGGTAAGTTTATTTATCAACAAATCACTGGAATTATCATCATTCCCTACCATATTACTTATTACCGCTTTACTCAGGCTCTCTTTAAATATCGCATCTACACGGCTTATACTTTCTTCTGGTCATGGCGGAACTGGTGCAGCGGGTAAAATTATTGAAGCCTTTGGCGGCTTCATTATGAGCGGAAACATAGTAATTGGGATTATCGTATTCTCTATTCTTACAATTATTAACTTCATAGTAATCACAAAAGGTTCTGGAAGAATCGCGGAAGTTGCTGCACGTTTCAGCTTAGATGCAATGCCTGGTAAGCAAATGGCAATTGATGCCGATTTATCAGCAGGTATTATTGACGAAGAAACAGCAAAAGCAAGAAGGAAAGAACTTGAAGATGAGTCAACATTTTACGGGGCAATGGATGGTGCTAACAAGTTCGTAAGGGGAGATGCTATTGCAGGCATTTTAATTACGTTTATTAACTTTATAGGCGGCATAGTTATTGGTGTTATAGAAAAAGACATGAGTTTTTCAAGCGCTTTAAAAACATATACAATTCTGACCATTGGTGATGGGCTTGTTTCGCAAATACCTGCACTTATCATATCGCTTTCTACAGGCTTAGTGGTTTCCAAATCGGGTAATGTTGGCTCTACAGATAAAGCAATATTTGGGCAACTGGGTAAATATCCTGTTGCCTTACTTATTTCTGCAACAATATTATTGCTAATGGGTCTTATGCCAGGCATCCCGTTATTACCATTTCTATTTTTAGCTGGGCTTATTGGCGGCATTTCATATGTAACTAATTCCGATATATTTAAAAAGCTTAAGGAGTCTGATAAAGCTAAAGAAAATGCTGCAAAAGCAGCAGAAAGCGCACCTGAAGCACCTTCCCCAGACAGTGACGAAGCAATTATCGATAGTATAAAAATTGAGCATATTAGAATTGAACTTGGCTACAGCTTATTATCATTAGTAAACTATGCTAAAGGCATTAAACTTACAGACCAGATTAAATCTTTAAGAAAACAGATTGCAAAAGACCTTGGTTTTATTATTCCTTCTGTAAGGATTCAGGATAATATGCAGCTGCCAAATGATCACTATATTATATATGTAAAAGAAATAAAATGTGGTGAAGGCATAATTAAGCCCGATAAAATTATGGTTATGGATCCTAAAGGTGGCGAGATTGATTTTGCTGGCGACAGAGTTTTAGAGCCTGCATTTAATTTACCAGCGGTTTGGGTTGATGAAAACCTTAGGGAAGAGGCAATTATTCGCAATTACACAGTAGTTGAGCCTATTACAGTTATTACAACACACCTTACTGAAATTATAAAAGATAATATAACAGACTTACTCACCTATGTTGAGACACAAAAATTAATCGATGGTATGCCAGATGAACACAGAAAGCTCGTTGGGGACATTATACCATCTCAGTTAACTGTTAGCGGTATACAAAAAATATTACAAAACTTACTAAATGAAATGATTTCAATTAGAGACTTACCTACTATTTTAGAGGCTATAGCTGAAATATGTCGCAGCACGAAAAGCTTAGTTCTTATTACGGAATATGTAAGGTCAAGGCTTGCAAGACAAATTAGCCAGACGCTTATGAATCATGAAGGGGTTATACCTGTTGTATCTTTATCCCCAGCATGGGAGCAAGCATTTATGGAAAGTTTAGCTGGCGCAGGTGAAGACAAAACCCTTACAATGCCACCATCTAAAATTCAGGAGTTTGTAGCTCTTACTAAACAGGTATTTGATGATTTAGCTGCAAAAGGCGAAATGCCTTGCCTGCTTACCAGCCCACAAAACAGACCTTATATAAGATCTATTATTGAACGTTTCAGACCAATTACACCTGTAATTTCACAAGCTGAAATTCATAGCAAAGTTAAAGTTAAAACTCTTGGACAAATATAATGCATGAGTATTTTTTAATAAGCCATATCAATCCTTTAAACAGACCTACATATAATCAAAGAACTGAAAATTTACTTGCTATATCATCAATCCTGTCTGGTATCACTGTATTTAGCTCCCTTCGTAATAATACTTCTTTTTATGGAACTATTATAGATGTAACGAAAGAAGGATTTATAAAAGTTAAAACTGATTTTGGCATAATGGAAATGGAGTCTGATTTGATTCTTTTTCAGACTGGCATGCAGCTTGAGTTTGCTGCTTTCCAGCGTCAGGATTCACTTATGCTTCAGTTACTCAAAATAAATAACGAGTCAGCCAAACATTTTTTAAATACTCAAAAGCTCGAAAGCTACGGCAGCGAGATTATTAAACAAAATATCAAAGATTCAATCAGAGAAACTATTTTTATAGATATCGGAAATACTCACCCTCCAAAATATATAGAAAACATTAGAAATGATTATGTTAATATTCCACCTAAAAACAGCCCCATAAATACAACATTAGCGGATTTCAAACTACAAACATTTAAAGAAATTATTCCTGAAAATGAAGATCCTACTATTGTTGAGAAAATTATTTTTGATATTGCAAAAAATACCGATGTACCTGAACTAATCGCAATAATGGCAGGCAACCCTGATAATCAGGATATAAAAAGACTTATGCAGGTAATGCGTCAGTTTATAAACATCAGTATTGAGTTTTCAATTGATCCCGAGCATGATGGACTTGAGACAAATGAAGCAGTAACGTCTTCAAAAAGAGTTGATAATAATGTTGAAAATACTATAAATCCGTCAAAGACTAAATCGGCTTATGAAGTAAAATTACAAAAACAAACCCATGATAATATGGCTCCTAATGTTGTAATCGATCATCATCTTGAGAATGAATATTCCACGCAAAAAACTTCAAACTCTCAAACTCTTCAATTTAAAACAAATGTACATAATAATATTGCTACAGTAGAGCTTAATCATCAGGTAAATGTACAGCCCCTAAAAGATGGTATTGATACTCCTTTAGGCTTTATAAAATACACACCTGAAATTAAAGCATCAATAATGGCAAAAAATAGCAATTATAATTTAGATGATATAAAACCCAATAATCTGCCTGCAAAATTACCAATCACCATTCAGAAAGTTATTTTTGAAATCCCAGAGAAAAAAGTGTCTCCTAAGATTGAGGCGCTGGAAGCTACGGAAGGTTTTAAAACTATTGAAAGAACTATTAAACAATTACCACAAATTTTAGACCCACTGAGTACTGAGGAATATTTAAGAGATTACGACGAAGACACTCAAAAGATTATTAAGCTAATTTGTAATATTCCAAATTTAAATAAAAAATCTTCCATCCTTTCACAGGTAAATAAGTTTATTTCAGAAATTAAGAAGTATGAATTTGAGCCTAATAATCTAAAATATTCAAAGCCTGTTGAAAATAATAATTTTGTTGATGTTGCAGGCATGATTCATGAACTTGATACAATTAAAACAAGTATGGAAAATTCCAGAGAAACCAAAGAATGGCAGGTAATACCTTTGCCTATTATTTATAACTCTCAGGTAATGAATTTAAACTTTTATGTTCAAAATGAAAGAGAACATAATCAGGCAAGTTACGAACGTCCAAGTAAAACTCTTTTTAAAATAGAGATTACAAGTTCACCTCTTGGAGTTCTTACTATTGATGGAAATATTTATAATAGAGACAATAAAAAATTTTTAGACCTTAGTCTTTATGCCGAGAAAGAAATACCAAAAGATATTAATAACGGCATTAGAGATAAATTTAAAAATGTTCTAGAAGCACTTGAATGTGATGGCAGATTAAAAATACTTTCAAAAAAAACTTTTGATCAAAACCCAAAATCGTTTATAAAAAACTTACTTGATAATATAAGAGCGTAAAAACTATGGTAAGAATGCCTCACTGGCCGAAACCTTTTTGGTACTCACAGATTAATTTTGGCTTTGAAAGAATTGAACCTGTTCTAAAAGTATTAGACAATCCTCACTTAAAATTACCGCCTATTATTCATGTTGCAGGAACAAATGGCAAAGGATCTACTGTAAGTTTTATTCGTAAAATTTTAGAAACTAGCGGAAAAAAGGTTCATACCTATACCTCTCCGCATTTGGTAGAATTTAACGAACGCATTGTTATAGCGGGCAAAAAAACATCTGATGAATATTTATATGAAATTATTGAGAGAACCAGAATAGCAGCAGAAAATTTAGGTATTCAGTGTACATTTTTTGAAGCGACAACTGCTGCTGCTTTTATTGCATTTAGCGAAAACCCTGCAGATTATCTTATTTTAGAGACAGGTATGGGCGGAAGGCTTGATGCAACAAACATTGTAGAAAACAAAATTGCAACCGTAATTACACCGATTTCATATGACCATACCGAATTTTTAGGCAAAACTCTTTCTCTTATAGCCAAAGAAAAAGCAGCTATTATGCGACCAAATACTCCATGCATCATTTCAATGCAAACCGATGAAGCATTTGATAGCATAGAAGAATATGCTACAAGTAACAATAGCCCTACGTTAAGCTTTGGCTATGACTGGGGCGTTGAGAAAACACCAAATGGTTTTATTTATAAATCTACTCATGAGGAAACTGAATTTAGGAGACCCTCATTACCTGGGGATCATCAAATAATAAATGCCGCAACCGCGATTACCTGTATTAAAGCAGTGACTAATATTGATAACAATACAATTGATAGAGCAATACAGTCGACTTACTGGACAGGAAGGCTTGAAAACATTACATCAGGATATTTTTACAATAAATACACTAGCTTTGCTAATATTTGGCTTGATGGTGCGCATAACGCATCTGGTGCGCAGGTTCTTGGCGAATGGCTTGCCGAGCAGGAATTGCCTACCTATATGATTTTAGGTATGACAAGAAATCGTAATATTGAAGACTTTTTATCATTTACAGGCAAGCATTTGAAAGGTGTATTTGGAATATATGTAGAGGATGAACCATCAAGCTATAAAGCAGATATTGTTAGCGAAAGAGCTAAAACATATGGAATGAATGCATTTGCTGCCGATAATTTAGATGATGCATTTATACAGATACAAAATGATATTAAAATGAATGGTTTTGAAAAGGCTAATATATTAGTTACTGGTTCTTTATTCCTAGTTGGTATGTTTTTAAGGCTGAATAAGTTTTAAGCAAAGATAATAATGATTTTAAATATAACTTTTAGATTTGCTTCTATAGAAGATAAGGATACAATTTTTTCTTGGTTAGAAAAACCTTACATTCAAGAGTTTTGGGATAATATAGTTGAGTCTTTATAATTACGTCATTTCCTCAGTCACCTAGGTTTACTAGGCTTCGTTCGTCCTTCCTGTACCATAATTTAAACACTTTAACTATAGTACTGAGCATAGATAAGATATATTGATTTTTATGAATGGTGGGCAAGAAAAATCAACTTATTTTAAAGGAGCTTTTTCTTACTGGGTTGGTTATAAAAATAATGAAACTTTTTGTTTATTAATGACTAGCAGAAGTATTTTAGGTAAAGGTATCAGCCCAGCATGGAAAGAAGCACTCTATAAAACTGGAAGAACCTACAGTATTGACTTTTTAATAGGCGAAGAAAATAGTCAGGTAAGGGTTTAGCATCTATTACACTCCAAAAGTTTACAAAATTTTTTAAGCATAATATCGATTATAAAGCAGATACCTTCTTAATTGATCCCGATGAAAACATTCCTAAAGCAAAGCATGTTTATAAAAAGGCAGGGCTTATTGAGGTTGGTAAATATGAAATATTTGATGGGTATTTTGAGGGCAATACTAATTGTCTGATGGTTACAAAAGAATTCTAGTTAGGATAGTTTTCAAGAAGTAAGCTGTTTCATTATTTCAAGAAACAAATCTCGTTTATCAAAATAAAAAAGCCCTCTAAATAGAGAGCTTTTTTATTTTTAAGTCATATGATTTAACTTAAGCTATGTCCGAACCTCTAGCTTCAACATCTCTGTCTACGAACTCAAGAACAGCACGTGGAGCCGCATCACCAAATCTGAAACCAGCTTTAATGATTCTTGTGTATCCACCTTGTCTTGTTGCATAACGAGAAGCTAAAACTTCAAAGAGTTTTTTAGCTAAATCTTCGCTTTTAAGAATAGCGATAGCTCTTCTTCTAGAAGCAAGATCACCTTTTTTAGCAAGTGTAATTAAGCTTTCAACAAAAGGCTTAACAAATTTTGCTTTAGGTACTGTTGTAATAATTTGCTCATGCTGAACGATAGCTCTAGCAAGATTAGACATAAGCGCCTTTCTGTGCGCAGATGTTCTATTAAGTTTTTTTCCACTTTTTCTGTGATTCATGATTCAATCCCAAAATTAATAATTAGGTTCTTCGTATTTTTTAGCAAGCTCTTCAATATTTTGTGGTGGCCATTCTGGAACAACCATACCAAGTTTTAAATCCATAGCGGTTAAAACTTCTTTAATTTCATTGAGAGACTTACGACCAAAGTTTGGTGTTCTAAGCATTTCTGGCTCTGTCTTAACAACTAAATCACCAATATATGTAATGTTATCATTACGCAGGCAATTTTGCGAACGAACAGAAAGCTCAAGTTCTTCAACTTTTTTGAGTAGCAAAGGACTAAACGGCAATTCTTTTTCTTTTTCTTGCGCCACTTCCTCTTCTTCCTGGAAATTAATGAAGATTTGGAATTGATCTTGCAATATTCTAGCAGAATAAGCTACAGCCATTTCTGGAGTAATAGTATTATCAGTTTCGATACTTAAAATCAGTTTATCATAGTCAGTAATTTGACCAACACGGCTATTATCGACTTTGTATGAAACTTTTTTAACTGGACTATAAAGCGCGTCAACATGGATAACACCAATTGTTTCATCACCAGCTTTGTGCATATGAGCAGGAACATAACCCTTACCAACCTGGGTAGTCATTTCCATAGAAAACTCAGCGCTTTTGTCAAGGTGACAAATTACTAAATCTTTATTTACAATTTCAACATCAGAAGGGGCTTCAATCATTCCAGCTGTAACAATAGCAGGACCTTTTACATTCAGTTTAAGCTTTCTTTTTTCAGTTGTATGACTTCTGATAACTAAAGATTTAACATTCAGTACTATGTCTGTAACATCTTCTTTAACACCCTGGACTGATGAAAACTCATGTAAAACGCCATCAATTTTAACAGATGTAACCGCACAACCTTGCAAGGAAGACAGAAGAACTCTACGAAGTGAGTTACCTAATGTTAAACCAAAACCTCTTTCAAGTGGTTCTACGATAACATCTGCAATAGATGGGTTATAGTGATTTGGAACAATTTGAATGCTAGTTGGCTTAATCAAATCGTTCCAGTTTTTTGACATTAAAGACATAGGTTATAAATCCTCTATGATATAGTTAAAATAAATAGAACAAACTATACTCTTCTTCTTTTTGGCGGTCTGCATCCATTATGTGGAAGTGGAGTTTCGTCAGTAATTGAAAGTACTTCAATACCAACAGCTGCAATAGCACGTATTGCAGATTCACGACCAGCCCCAGGACCTTTAACCACAACGTTAACTTTTTTTGTACCGAATTCATTTAATGCACGTCTTGCTACTTCATCAGCGTTAATCTGACCCGCGTACGGTGTAGATTTTTTTGAACCTTTAAAACCATTCTTACCTGAAGTACTCCAAGCAATAACGTTTCCATTAGTATCGGTTATGGTAACAAAAGTGTTATTAAAAGTTGCATTTATTTTGGCAATTCCAATTGGTACATCTTTTTTTTGTTTTTTCTTAGTTTCTAATTTTTTAACCATGCTCAAAACCTATTTCTTTTTACCGGCAATAGCCTTAGCTTTACCTTTTCTTGTTCTTGCATTTGTATGAGTACGCTGACCTCTAACAGGAAGTCTCTTACGATGCCTTAAACCTTTATAGCAACCAAGGTCAACTAAAGCTTTAATGTTCATCGCTACTTCTCTCTTAAGGTCACCTTCCACGACATAATCGCGGTCGACAATCTCACGAATTCTTGTAATTTCTGATTCTGTAAGCTCATGAACTCTTTTGCTTTCTGCAAAAGTCATTTCAGCACAAATCTGTTTCGCTCTATGAGCACCAATACCATGTATGTATTGGAGAGCAATTAAAACCCTTTTATTTGTAGGTATATTTACACCGGCTATACGCGCCACAACAATTTACTCCTTATTAAATTGATATACTTAGTATACAAACTCTAATATTCTGGAATGTACATAATATCTATACTTTTTATAAAGTCAATATTATTCCAGTATATTAGGTACTATTTTTTAAACTTTTAGCAAGTTTATGCTGATCTAAGACTTTAGTTATTAGGTCTGTAACGACATCTAAATCCTGATCACCATTAATATTAACTAAATTACCTCTATTTTTATAATAATCCAATAAAGGTTGTGTTTGTTTATAATACTCTTGCATCCTAATTTTAATGCTTTCCTCATTATCATCTCCTCTGACAATAAGTTCCGCAGATCCACAACTATCACAAATTCCCTCAACTTTCGTTGGGTTTGTGAACTTGTTATAACTTGCACCACATGATTTACATGTGATACGTCCTGATATTCTTTTAAATAAAAGATCATCAGATAATTCTAAATTAATAACAAAATCAATAACTTCTCCCTGAGTTTCCAAATACTTATCTAAAGATTTCGCTTGAACAAGTGTTCTTGGAAATCCATCTAGTATATAAGACACTGATTTATCGAGAGAATTTAATTTTGCAACAATTACTTCTGTAACAAGATCATCAGGCAATAATTTACCCTGATCCATTATAGATTTAACCTTTATAGATAATTCGCTGTTATCTTGCGATAATGCCCTAAAAACATCCCCTGATGAAATTTTCAGCATATTATAGTGCGTGCGAATCCTATCGGCTTGGGTTCCTTTGCCAGAGCCTGGGGGACCCATGAGAATTATTCTCATTTTACTTCTTTCCCCTTGCATTCATTTTATTAATTAAAGACTGATATTGTCCCATATATAAATATGACTGAATTTGAGACATAGAATCAGTTACTACATTTACTACAATCAAAATACTTGTTCCACCTAAATAGAAAGGAACACCAAACTTTGACACCAAAAACTCAGGTAATAAACATACTAAAATCAAGTACATAGCACCAAGAACTGTAAGTCTTGTAATGATATAATCTAAATATTCAGCAGTTGCTTTTCCTGGTCTCTTACCTGGGAAAAAACCACCATTTTTCCTAAGATTTTCAGCTGTTTCCTCAGGATTAAATACTACTGAAGTATAGAAAAAACTAAAGAAAGTTATCAAAGCTGCATATAAAACCATATATAAAGGCTGACCATGGCCAAGATAAATTGCTATATCTTGTAAAATCGAGTCTGATCCAGTACTTCCCGCAAAATTAACTATTGTAAGTGGGAATAACAATATAGATGATGCAAAAATTGGCGGAATAACGCCAGACATATTAATTTTAAGAGGCATATAAGATGATTCACCACCACCAAACGACCTAACACCAATTTGTCTTTTTGGATATTGAATAAGAAGCTTTCTAAAAGATCTTTCAACAAATACAATAAAGTATAATATACCACAAGCTATTGCTAGGATTGTTAAAAGCTCAAGAGTACCAATCGCACCTGTTCTCCCTAATTCAAATGTGGAAGCTAATGCTGAAGGAATACCAGCTACGATACCCGCAAAAATAATCATAGATGTTCCATTACCAATACCTTGCTGAGTTATACGCTCACCAAGCCACATAAGGAAAACAGTACCTGCTGTCAGTGTTGTGATTGAAGAAAGTTTAAAGATTATACCAGGATTATTTACTAATGAGCCAGAAGAAGCAGACATAGCCTCTAAGCCTGAAGCAATACCAAAAGATTGAACAATACACAAAATAATAGTTAGATATCTTGTATATTGATTAAGCTTTTTCTTACCGAGCTCACCTTCTTTTTTTAGGCTTTCTAAATCTTTTGAAATAATAGTCATAAGCTGCAGAACAATCGATGCCGTAATATATGGCATTAATGCTAAAGCAAATATTGTCATCCTACCAAGTGAACCACCAGATAGCATATTAAAAATACCTAAAATTCCTTGGGAGTTTTGGGCAAATATTTCCTCAAGTACTCTTGCATCAATCCCTGGTAACGGTATATAACAACCGATACGGTAAACAATAAAAGCTCCTATAATATATAGAAGCTTTTTTTGTAAAGATTGTGCAGAAGAAGATGATGAGGTTGAAATTCCTTTATTCATGTAAGATGACATCATTTTATTCTACTAACTCTTTAGTTAACTATTTGACCGTTTGAAGATTCTATAGCAGCTGTAGCTGATTTAGAATATGCAGCTAAATTAAATTTAAGGCTAACAGTTAATTCACCATCACCTAATAATTTAACTCTGCTGTCTACTTTCTTAAGCAATCCTAATTCAACGAGTTTAGCATTGTCAACTAAATCGCCAGCATTAAGCATTTTTTCTTCAACGTAAAAACTTAAATCGCCTGTGTTTACAGGTACATATTCTTTACGATTTAATGGGTTAAAACCTCTTTTTGGAAGTCTTCTGTGAATAGGCATTTGACCGCCTTCAAATCCATTAATCGCAACACCTGTTCTTGATCTTTGACCTTTAGTACCAGATCCACAAGTTTTACCTTTACCAGAGCCAATACCTCTACCAACTCTTTTAGCTTTATAATTTGATCCAGGAACTGGAGCTAGTTCATTAAGTAACATTTTTAACTCTCTAAAACTATAATTGTTCTACTTTAACTAAGTGCTGAACTTTATTGATCATCCCTCTGATAGAAGGTGTATCTTCAAGCACTTTTGTTCTGTTCATTTTATTTAGACCAAGACCAATTAATGTTGCTTCTTGATCTGATTTTCTTCCAAGTTTACTACCAATTTGGGTAACCTGAATTTTACCAGAATTTTCTGATTGTTTTTTCTTAGGAGCCATTATTAGTTACCTGCTAATGTATCGGTTGCTTCTCTGTTTTGAACAATTTCACCAACTTTTTTATTTCTTTTTTCAGCAATATTTTTTGGTGAACCAAGTCTTTGTAATGCATCAAATGTAGCTCTAATAATGTTATTAGCATTTGTTGAACCTAAAGACTTACCTACTACGTCATGAATTCCGAGTAAACCAAGAACTGTACGAACTGGACCACCCGCAATAATACCTGTACCAGGAGGAGCAGAACGTAATACTACAGAACTTGCACCAAATTTACCAACGATATCATGATGAATTGTTCTATTTTCACGAAGTGATACTTTGATTAAGTTTTTCTTAGCTTGAGAAGTAGCTTTGGATTTAGCATCCATAACTTCCTTACCTTTACCAATACCAAAACCTACGTTACCTCTACCATCGCCAACTACTACTAAAGCAGAAAATGTGAAAATTCTACCACCTTTTACAACTTTAGTTACGCGCTTAACTTGAACAAGAGAAGATTTTAATTCAAGATCTTCCTGTTGCTTTTTCTTAATTGCCATTATACATACACCTCATTTAGAAATTAAGGCCAGCTTCACGCGCGGCATCAGCAAGCGCTTTCACTTTACCATGATATTTTTTACCGCCTCTATCGAAAACAACTGTTTCAATACCAGCATCTTTTGCTCTTTGAGCAAGTGCTTTACCTACTTCAGCAGCAGCATCGATATTAGAAGTTTTGGTAAAACCTGACTTCATAGCTTTATCGATTGTAGAAGCCGAAACTAATGTACGGCTTTCTTGATCATTGATAATTTGTGCATATACATGTTGGTTAGACATGAATACAGACAGACGTAATTTAGAGTGTACTAGAGATCTAATTTTTGTACGAACTCTTTGTTTTCTTCTGTTAAATCTCAGGAGAGGATTTTTTGCCATAGCTAATTTATCCTATTACTTTTTATTTGTTACTTCTTTACGGAGGATTACTTCATCCTCATACTTAATACCCTTGCCTTTATATGGCTCTGGTTTTCTTAGCGATCTAATTTTAGCTGAAACTTGACCTACTTTTTGTTTATCAATACCTGACACAACAAGTAAAGTTGGTTTTTCTGCAACAATTTTAATTCCTTGTGGAATTAAAAATTTAATTGCATGGCTATAACCTAAGTTTAAAGTTAAAATTGACTTATCAATAGCAGCTTTAAAACCTACACCATTGATTTCCAACTTTCTCTGGAAACCTTCAGAAACACCTAAAATCATATTTAATAAGAGAGTTCTAGATAAACCCCATTTAGATCTGTAAAGTCTTTGTTTTTTGTTAGGCATGCCAGTAAGTTCAACTACTGGAAGAGCAAAAATTTCATCACCTTCCTGAACAATCTTTACTTCTTCATCAAAAACCCTTTCAAGTTCACCTAATTTACCAGTAACTTTAACAAAGTTTCCTTTAATTTCAATTTTAACATCTTTTGGCAACTTAACGCCATTTTTACCAATACGTGACATATTAATCTCCTAGAATACACTACAAATTAATTCGCCACCTAAATTCATACGGCGAGCTTGATGATCTGACATAACACCTTGTGGAGTAGAAATAATTCTAATACCTAAACCATTATAGAATTTTTGTAGGTCTTTAATTTTAGTATAAACACGTCTACCTGGTTTAGATTCTCTTTTAATTTCACTAATAACAGGCTTGTTATTTACATATTTAAGCTGAACTGCAACAGTTGGTTTGTCTGATTCTTCAACTTCGTAATCAGCTATATAACCCTCTGACTTCAACACTTCTAAAATTGCTAATTTCATTTTTGATGAAGACAATTCGATATACGCTAACTTGGCATGTTGCCCGTTTCTAATTCTTGTTAGCATATCAGCAATTGGATCTGTTAACATTTAATAACTCCTAAATTATTTTACCAGCTTGACTTTTTAACACCAGGTAATAATCCAGCAAGCGCAAGCTGTCTAAGCGCAATACGGGACATTCTGAACTTACGATAATAAGCTCTTGGTCTACCTGTGAGTTCACATCTATTCTTAATTCTTGTTTTAGAAGAATTTCTTGGCATTTCCGCTAATTTGAAAACTGCTTCCATTCTTTCTTCAAGAGAAGTGTTTTTGTTATAAATTGTAGCTTTAAGATCAGCTCTTTTATTAGCTGCACTTTTAGCCATTTTCTTTCTTCTGTTATTTTTTTCAACAGCACTTTTTTTAGCCATAACAAATATCTCCTAGTTAAGAAACGGTACATGGAATAATGATAACAATTCTTTTGCTTCTACATCAGTTTTAGCAGTTGTAACAATTGTTATATCCATACCACGGATAGCATCAATTTTATCATAATCGATTTCAGGGAAAACGATTTGCTCTTTAACACCAATTGTAAAGTTTCCTTTACCATCAAATGATTTGGCAGAGTAACCTCTGAAATCACGAAGCCTTGGTAAAGAAACTAAAATAAAGCGTTCAAGGAAAGAGTACATGCTATCACCGCGTAACGTTACTTTACAACCGATTGGCATATTTTCTCTAAGCTTGAAAGAAGAAATAGATTTTTTAGATCTAGTAATCAAAGGCTTTTGAGCAGAAATAGCAGCAAGGTCAGAAACAGCATTATCAATAACTTTACTGTTTTGTACCGCTTCACCTACACCCATGTTGATTACAACTTTTTCAAGTTTAGGTACTTCCATTACGTTTTTATAACCAAACTCTTTTACCATTTGCTTTATTATGGAAGCCTTATAAAGGTCTTTAAATTTTTGTACTTTTTTAGTAGCCATAATATTAATCCTAACTATCTATTCTTTTGCCAGATTTTTTAGCAAATCTGTATTTAACACCATCAGAATCAATTTTAAAGCCAACTCTAGTAGGTTTGCCTGATTCCGGATCAACTAAAGATACATTTGAAACATGAATTGGTAATTCTTTTTCAACAATACCACCTGCTGATGTATAAGATGGTTTTTCATGACGCTTAACAGTATTAATACCTTCAGCAACAACTTTGTTTGCTTTCGGCATAACTTTAGTTACAACACCTTGTTTACCTTTATCTTTACCAGCTGTTACAATAACTGTATCGCCTTTTTTAATTTTCATTTTGCTCGGACGCGCATTTAATAAAACTTTAGACATATTATAATACCTCTAACGCTAATGAAATAATCTTCATGAATTTCTTAGCCCTTAGTTCACGAGCAACTGGACCGAATATACGTGTACCCATTGGCTCGCCTTGTTTATTGATAAGCACTGCAGCATTATCATCAAATCTAATAGCACTACCATCTGCTCTTTTAACTTCTTTGTGGGTTCTTACAACAATAGCTTTGTAAACGTCACCTTTCTTCACTTTTGTTCTTGGAAGAGCATCTTTAATAGATACTACGATTACATCACCTATTGAAGCGGTCTTTCTTCCAGCACCACCCAAAACTTTAATACATTGGACTTCTTTTGCACCAGTATTGTCTGCAACAACAAGTCGTGTTCCTACTTGAATCATAACTTAACCTGTACAATAAATTATTCTTCAGAAACTACAACCCATTTCTTTGATTTAGAAATAGGTTTAGATTCTTCAATTTTAACAACATCACCAATTTTGCAGCTATTATTTTCATCATGAGCTGCATATTTTTTGTGAACTCTAATAATCTTTTTATAAACAGGGTGCATGACTCTGCGCTCAACCTTAACAGTAACTGTTTTATCGGCTTTATCGCTTACCACTACACCTTGTAGTATACGCTTAGGCATTAGATGCCTCCATTTTTCTTTTAGTTATTTCTGTATTAATTCTGGCAATCTCCTTCCTAACCTGAGAGAACCTTGCAGTATTCTTAAATTCACCTGCAAATTTTTTGAATCTCAATGACATCAACTCTTTTTTTGACTGGTTGAGTTCAATGAAAAGCTTCTCGAGGTTAAATGAAGTGTAATCTGTACCTTTACTCATTTTCTTCCTCACCAATTGCTTTAATAAACTTAGTTTTAATAGGAAGTTTTGCTGAAGCTCTTTCAAAAGCTTCACGAGCAAGCTGCTCATTTACACCATCGAGCTCAAATAAAATTCTTCCCGGTTTAACTCTACAAACGAAATACTCTGGAGAACCTTTACCACTACCCATACGTACTTCTTGCGGTTTTTTTGTTACAGGAATATCTGGGAATAGCCTGATCCATAATTTACCAGCACGACGAATATGTCTCATAATCGCACGTCTTGCAGACTCGATTTGACGAGCTGTAAGTCTTTCAGGCTGTAGAGCCTTAATGCCAAAAGAACCGAATGCCAATGTGAAACCACCTTTAGCGTTACCATGGATTCTACCTTTATGGGCTTTTCTAAATTTTGTCTTTTTAGGACTTAGCATAGTTATTTACCTTTGTATCGCTAATTAATAACTCCAGGTCTATATATCCAGACCTTGACACCTATCACACCGTATGTAGTATGAGCTTCTGCAGTTGCATAATCAATATCAGCTCTAAGTGTATGTAAAGGCACTCTGCCTTCTCTATACCACTCAGTTCTAGCAATCTCTGCACCACCAAGTCTACCTGACACAGCAACTTTAATACCAAGAGCGCCCATTTTCATAGCTGTTTGAATAACTTTTTTCATAGCTTTTCTAAATGAAACTCTTTTTTCAAGTTGTAAAGCAACTGATTGTGCTGCAAGCGCTGCATCTAATTCAGGCTTTCTAACTTCAACAATATTTAAGCTGATTTCAGAATTCGTAAATTTAGCAATATTAGACTTAACTTTCTCAATATCGCTTCCTTTTTTACCAATTACTACACCAGGACGCGCAGTATGAATTTCAATTTGAGCTTTATTAGCTGCACGCTTAATACCAACTTTACTAATACCAGCCTGAGCTAATTCTTTTTTAATGTAATTTCTGATTTTAAGATCTTCATGGAGATAGTCCGCATATTTTGAACCTTGCGCACACCATAATGAATCCCACTCTTTATATACACCAATCCTGAAACCAACTGGATTTACTTTTTGACCCATTACATTCCCCCTAGATTTCTTGTAAATGTATTGTTATGTTGCTGAAGAATTTTTCAATTCTTGCAGATCTACCTCTAGCTCTTGCGCTAAATCTTTTCATTACAAAAGATTTACCAACCTCAACCCTAGCAACATGAAGTCTGTCGATATCCATTCCAAGGTTATTTTCAGCATTAGCAACAGCAGATAAGAGACATTTCCTTACATCAATTGCAATTCTTTTTTTACTGAACTCTAAATCTACAAGAGCTGCGTTAGCTTTCTTGCCTCTGATCATACCAGCAACTAAATTTAATTTAATTGGACTGATTCTGAGCGCAGATATTTTGGCAGAAGCTGTTTTAATAGATGATTTTTTCATACTTTAAACTCCACTACTTCTTAGCTTTTTTATCAGCGCCGTGACCATGGAAAGTTCTTGTTGGAGAAAATTCACCGAATTTTTTACCAACCATTTCTTCTTTCACAGCAACTGGAATATATTTTTTACCATTATATACAGAGAAGGTAAGTCCTACAAACATTGGTAGAATTGTTGACCTTCTTGAATTTGTTTTAACTACCGTATGTCTTCCTGATTCTTTTACAGCCATTGCTTTTTTAACCAGGTATCTATCTACAAACGGACCTTTCCAAACGGAACGTGGCATTTTACTTAACTCCTACTATTTCTGAAATCTTCTACGAACGATAAACTTAGAAGTACGTTTATTCTTTCTAGTACGTTTACCTTTTGTCGGTTTACCCCAAGGTGTAACTGGATGACGACCACCAGAAGTTTTACCTTCACCACCACCATGTGGGTGATCAATTGGATTCATCGCAACACCACGAACTACTGGTCTTGAACCCATCCATCTTTTTCTACCCGCTTTACCATAATTTTCATTTTGGTGATCAGGGTTAGAAACAGCACCTACTGTTGCCATACATTCTAAACTAACTTTACGAACTTCACCTGAACGAAGTCTAAGAATTGCGTAACCAGCATCTTTACCCACTAACTGAGCATAGCTACCAGCAGCACGCGCCATTTGACCACCTTTACCAGGTCTTAGTTCTACGTTGTGAATGATAGTACCAACAGGTATCTTTCTAAGAGGAAGACTATTACCAACTTTAATATCAGCATTTTCAGAAGACACAATAACATCACCTACAGCAAGCTTCTGTGGAGCAAGGATGTAAGACAATGTATCATCTTCATAACGAATTAAAGCAATGAACGCTGTTCTGTTTGGATCGTATTCGATTCTTTCAACAGTAGCATTAATATCGAATTTAGCTCTTTTAAAATCAACTAAACGGTATAATTGCTTATGACCACCACCAATATGTCTTGTTGTGATACGACCGTTATTATTTCTACCACCTGTACGTTTTTGACCTTGTACCAGCGTCTTTTCAGGACGACCTTTATAAAGCTCAGAACGATTGATGAGAATCAAACCTCTTTGACCAGGTGTAATTGGATTAAATTTCTTAAGTTCAGCCATTATTTAATCTCTCCTGAAAAATCGATAGCTTGACCATCTTTTAATGTAACGATAGCTTTCTTAACATCAGAACGTCTACCTAAGCGGCCACGAAATCTTTTTGTTTTCCCTTTGTTTGTAATGGTATTTACTTCTTTTACTGAAACACCAAAGATTGACTCAACAGCTTTTTTTACATCATGCTTTGTAGCAATACCCGCTACTTCAAATGTAAACTTGTTAAAAGCAGTCATTGAATCTGTTTTTTCTGTTACTATTGGCTTTACCAATACATCATAAATATTAAGACTAACCATTTAAACGCTCCTCTAAAGCTTTAACAGCTTCTTGCGAAACAACTAAGTAGTCATGCTTTAAAATATCATATACGTTAAGTCCTACAGCAGGAATAACATCAACTCCAATGATATTTGAGCAAGCTTTTGCAAAGTTTTCATCTTTCTCTGCAGAAACAAAGAGAGCTGAAGAAACACCAAGGGTTTCAAGTTTAGCAACTAAAGCTTTTGTTTTATATTCTGACATTGCTAAAGAATCTACAACAATAAGTCTTTCACCCAAGCTTTTAACAGAAAGAGCATGCTTTAATGCTAATTTTCTGAATTTTTTTGTAAGGTCAAATGAGTGATCTCTAACAACTGGACCAAATATAACCGCACCACCTCTGAATTGTGGCGAACGCAAACTACCTTGCCTTGCTCTACCAGTTCCTTTTTGGGCGTATGGCTTTCTTGTTGTTCCAGATATTTCAGAAATTCCTTTTGTCTTATGATTACCTGAACGTCTTTTTGCTAGCTGGTAATTTACCATCATATGCAAAATATCTTGTCTTGCTGGAAGAGCATAAATTTCATCGTTTAGCTCAACACTTCCAACTTTATTTTTATCTAAATTAATAACATCTACTAACATAATCTACCCGATACTACTCCGTTACTTCATCAACAGATGCTGGAAACGGTAATTTATTGATTTGGTTCTTCTTTACCGCATCTTTTACAATCACATAAGAGCCAGCATTACCTGGTACAGCACCTTTTACGATTAATAAAGAGTTTTCGTTATCAACATCAACAACTTGAAGGTTTTGTATTGTTACCTTAGAATCACCTAAATGTCCAGCCATTTTTTTGCCTTTGAACACTTTTCCTGGGTCTTGACGCTGACCTGTTGAACCATGTGATCTATGTGTAATCGAAACACCGTGCGAAGCCTCTAAACCTCTGAAGTTCCATCTCTTCATACCACCAGCAAATCCCTTACCAATTGTGGTTCCAGTAATATCGACAAACTGACCAGCAATAAAATGATCTGGTCTTATTTTCGCACCAATATTAATAAACGCATCTGCAGAGATTTTGAATTCAGCAATTTTATTAGCTGGCTTTAAATTTGACTTAGCAAAAACACCCCTTACAGGCTTAGATACGTTTTTAGCTTTTCTTTCGCCACAAGCGATTTGAAGAGCATTATAACCATTTTTCTCTACTGTTTTATGATCAAGAACGAATTGATTCTCAATTTCAAGAACAGTTACAGGTATAACCGTACCATTTTGCTCATAAATTGTTGACATACCAAGCTTTTTGGCAATCATACCAGTTCTAACTCTCTGGTTAGATTCAAGTAATTTTAACGCTCTCATTATGCAGCCTCAACTAATTTAATTTGAACTTCAACACCTGCTGGAAGCTCTAATTTCATCAGCGCTTCGATAGTATGCTGTGTTGGGTAAATAACTAGAAGTCTTTTGTGAGTTCTAACTTCAAATTGCTCTCTTGATTCTTTATCAATATGAGGAGAACGGTTTACTGTAAACTTCTCAATTTTTGTTGGAAGTGGAATTGGACCACAAATATCCGCACCTGTTTTTTGAACATTAAAACGAATATCTGAAGCTGCCTGGTCAACAGCCTTACTGTCAAACCCTAGCAATGTGATATTAATTTTTTGGTTGTTTATCATTTTTTTCTCTTTGATATTAAAATTTTACCGCTGATACACGTATTTGATATCAGCGGTAGTTTGTTAATATTCGCACTTATTGTACGATTTTTGCCACTACACCGGCACCTACAGTTCTACCGCCTTCACGGATAGCGAAGCGTAAGCCTTCATCCATAGCGATAGGTGCAATAAGTTCCACTGTAATCTTAACGTTATCACCAGGCATAATCATTTCCTTACCAGCTGGTAAGAATACCTGACCTGTTACGTCT
>MKSX01000004.1 GCA_001897445.1 Alphaproteobacteria bacterium 33-17
TTTAGAATCAACGAAAATGATCGTAAGTAATAACGGTACTAAATTCGTAATTCTTGATAGAGTTGTTAGCCACAAAGAATCTAAGAAGAATCCTTCCAAAATGAAAACTATGTCACTAAATGATTTAAGTGCTAAACAAATACAAAAAGTGTAATACCAAATAATATAATATTATGAGTAATTTCAAATTAGCGGCTTATTTAATCGCATGTAAAAGTACAAATTCAAAAAGCCGCAAAGCTGTTGAAAAAGAAATTTATTTTATTTTAACTTCAATTGATAATAAAAAAAATTATCTACAACAAAATTTACATGACTTTAACAGCTTAGAAGATTTAGACAGCAAACTAAGTAAAGCTCTAAAAACCGGATCTAACAAGAAGCTAAACTTAATAGATTTAAAAGATTCTATATTATTTGCATCAATATTTATTATTTACAGCAATAGTATAGGAAAAAATTGTTTAAAATATATTACTGAGCATTTTAATCAATATAGTTCATTATGTGTTAGTCTATGCCGACTGGAGCAAATGGACTTACTTGATATAAAAGTATTGTTTAAAGTTAAACATAAAATCCTTGATAACATTGATCAGCAATTTCTCTCAATCTTTAAAGATGTATCTGGGTTCGCTGAATACATAGATGCTCAAACTTTCTTAAAATTAATTGCAGTTCGTAATATATGTTTTCAGAATTCATCTTTAGAATCATATAAAATTGTTTATGGAAAAGTAAAACAATATTTTCCTGATAATGATCGTATTAATGACTATATTGAGCATTTATTTTGCAATGTATTTGATCTGGATACATTGCCATTTGCTTTAAACGACATTTCTTTAAAAGAAGTTTTAAGTGAAATTTATTTAGACAGCTACCCTAATAATCTTAATATAAACTATCCTTATACGATGATGTTCAAAACGATTAGTTATCTAAAAAAAAACAAAACGTTTACTAAACAAGATATTTCATCTTTATATGAAGGTATATTAGATCAATTAGATACTAATAATGAAGATGACCAAATCAGGTATATTCTAACAATTTTTGACCAGTATCATACTTATAAAATTTTAAATACCTTTGATTTCAATAATATAGATAACTCTTTACAAAGAATATACAAATTATATTCATTTGCAGAAACGCATGTAGAACAGGATTTAAAAGATCACCCCAAAGAACTATCTTTATTTGGTAAAAATCTGATAAGCTTTTTTGAGTCAATGTTAAATTTTGCTGATCATCATTCAACTAAAGAAATTAGTATAGAAATACTACACAAAATTATTACACCTAAATTTGTATCTATGTTCAAAAAATATGATATTTTTTATGATAATAAGCATCAAGGCTCAACTGTGCATAATTTCCTCCATTTAATTTCTATAGAAAACTATGCCTTACTAAATCTATTGCAACTAGATAAATTCCTAGATAATTATACTGCGCAAAAACACGAAAGTTTTAAAAATTGCTATAACATTATACTAAGTTTATATTTTAAGTATAATCTGGTTCAGCCAAAATTAGAGCTACGCATTAAATATTACGAAGATCTGATTAATTATATTGAAAAGCAGACATTTTCAATAAACTTTTGTGAGTACGTCAATCCAATATTTAATGATGTGATAAATAATTATAGCGCCATAAAACCTGAAGATATAAATGGTAATATTAATTTTAACAAAATGCTAAACTTAGCTATTAAAAATTTAGTACTGGATCAGACTAATTATTTTACCCATCACAATAAACATGTAATTATAGCTATTGCACACAAACACAATATTACATTACCTGAAAATATAAAATTCGGTATATTTAATGATTTCCATTATTTTCTGAGAGGATATATTTCTCATGCCTATATAGAATTTACCGAAACAATTTCCCGATCCATTTTATTAAATAAGTCACACTGCTTTGGTGATGATATAACTTTTATAAACCTAGAAATATATGACGCTTTAAACATCATATATGGTGAATTTATTAAAAATAATCGGCAGTTTGAGCTAAATCATAATATTAAAAATACATGTCTTGAATTATGTCAAATGGATACACTTACTATGAAACTACCTATAGCAAAAAAATCCGTAAAAAAGCTAGTTTCATATAATTTAACATATGAAAGCAGACCCGTGGAGTTTTATAAATTTATATTAGAAGCTTACGAGATTTATAAAAATAGCAAAATATTTTTTGCTGGCGTAGATGTTACCCTGCCATTAGACCTAAAAGAAACTAATAAAGATGCCGATCTTATGTTTAAACAGATTAAATCTAAATATGACAGGGTTTCTATTACTTTAAATGCACTTGAAAGCAAACCTAAGCTCCAGCGCTCTAACACGCAGCAATTGGTTAATACTTTACCTACTATGGAAAGAAGAAATTCCGTTACAAACCTATGGAGAGAAAAATTAGGTCAAACCATAAAACTCAATGAGCCAATTAAATATGGTAACAAACCTATTAAAATTGATAATTTTGAAAATGAAAATTTTGAACAACATAGTTTAAAAGACCTTGTTATTATACCAGTTCATAGGTCAAAGGGTGAAAGTAAGTATTTTGTAGCAATTGATCCAAGGCTTAAACTACCACAATGTTTTTATGATACTTTAAATCATGTTAAAGAAAATGGTTTCTGTAAAAAGCATGAAGACGGAATTTTAAAATCTGGTAAATTCATGAGATTTAGACCGAAAGGCGGTGCTAATATGAAAGAACGCCTAACAGTAAGCCATGTATTTAAGACATCTAAAAACCAAAAGTTATTTGTTTTTGGGGTAGATAGAAACCATTATCAGGGGTTATAAAAAGGGGGATAATTATCCCCTTTTTTATATTTAGTGAATTTTTGAAATGATTTTATTTTCAGCCCTTTTATCAATTTCTGATCTAACATCAAAAGTAAAGTTACTTATATATTCCCTTACTTCTTTTCTAACAGTTTCTACTTCTAAACTTATGTCACTAAAGTGATCTTTTGTTGAATACTTTGATTTGTATAAATTTTTTATTCTTTCCTGAACTTCATCAATTTTGATAGTTAATTTACTCCATTTTCCTTCTTTATTGTATACATTAGAAGATAAGAATCCGGAAATATAATAAGCTCCATTTAAAGTTTTTTGACTAATTTTTAAGCTATCACGATAAATTTTTAAGCTTAATCTATCTATCGCATTTAATGGACTTTTACTGCTAAATACAGATTTAATGCTGGAAGATACGCCAGATACAATTGATTTTGTAGTTTTAATTGCAACCATTGCAGTTGCAACAATTATTGGCAGGTTTGTTGTTAAGCTGCTTGCGCTACTTTCAATTTTACCAAATGGCTTATTTAATCTGCTGTCTTCCTTAAATAAAAGATTCTGTGGGCTATTATTATAAGGACAAATTTGATTTTTAAAATAATTGCCCCCAAAAAACTCAGCATTTATAAGATTAATAATATCACCATGACCAGAGGTTTCAGCTTTTTCCATTAAAATATCATGAAACTGATTTAAAGGATTAGCTTCAAGTTTTTTATAGTAATTGATAGTATGCTCTACATTTGGGAGATTCTGATTTTCAATATCACTTAATATATTCCTTAATACACTATAACTATCCTGATTTTGAGTAGCTTTAATTTCTGATGTATCAATAGTTAATCTTTCTAGGTAAATATTCAGTATATCCTTCAAATCCCTTCTATATAATTCTCTCTTTTCACTATTAACTTTTTTAAGTATAGGTATAAGATCTTTATAATCATCAAGATTACCTATAACTCTGGGGTTTTCAGGAACAAGAAATAAGTAGTTCTCTACAAGCTTAATTATAGAAGGATTCTTTGATCTAAGTGCGGCGTCTAGAATTATTTGTTTGTCTTCTAATAATGATTTAAATGCTTGACCTACATCAGGTGTTATCATTTCGTCTGAACTGCTTTCTTCAAATCTAAAATATGAAAGGGTTTGTTCTAAACTTTTTTCATCCGAATAACGAATATCTTTAAGCAAACTTTCTATTAAGATTTCAGGAAATATACGCTGCATTTCTCTTAAGGCTTTGATATTTAATGAAGGATTGTCTAAATCATGTAGCAGTATTTCCCTAAGTAATTTGAGTTCCAAGTTATAATCTTCTATAGCTTTTTGAGTGTTATCTATATTATCATTGTCCTTATTCTCTATTTTATCTTCGATAACTTCATCAGCAAAAAACATACTTACCTCAATTTTATTAAATTATAAACTGTATACTTAGCATAAAAAATAATAACACGGTACAGATATTTGCAACTATTGATTCATTATACCAAAGTTAAAATAAGTCTTTGGGTAATATTCATTAATTAAAGTAATATGCTAAAATTCAAGATCATAAGGTTTATATCTATTGAATAGCATTATTTTTCATAGAGGATTTCTATTATATTTCTGCAGTTTATTCATATTATTATAATTAATCGAAATAGATAATATAATAAAAAGAAGAAAATAATTTGAAGGTTTTAAAGTGGATATTTTGATTTTTATGGAAAATGATTTGCAAGAAAAGTGATAATAAAAAAATAAAAAAGAGGTTGCTTTATAGACTTGGCGACGACCTACTCTCCCATGCCTTAAGACATAGTACCATCGGCGCTGTGCGTTTTCACTTCCGAGTTCGGAATGGGATCGGGTGGTTCCCACACGCTATAGCCACCAAGCCAATAAAACAACCTCTTTTGCTATCGAGATGTTTCATAAAGTGATAACGAGTCATGACTAACAATGTAATTAGCGCTGCTCACAGCATATACTCGCAAATTAAGTCAATCGGGCTATTAGTACCAGTAAGCTAAACATGTTACCATGCTTACACACCTGGCCTATCAACGTGATGGTCTTTCACGGCCCTAATGGAGAAGTCTAGTCTTGAGGTGGGTTTCACGCTTAGATGCTTTCAGCGTTTATCCCTTCCGTACGTTAGCTACCCAGCCGTGCCGCTGGCGCGACAACTGGACCACTAGAGGTACGTCCACCTCGGTCCTTTCGTACTAAAGGCAGATCCTCTCAAACTTCTTACACCCACGGTAGATAGGAACCGAACTGTCTCGCGACGTTCTAAACCCAGCTCACGTACCACTTTAATCGGCGAACAGCCGAACCCTTGGGACCTTCTTCAGCCCCAGGATGTGATGAGCCGACATCGAGGTGCCAAACGATTCCGTCGATATGGACTCTTGGGAATCATCAGCCTGTTATCCCCGGCGTACCTTTTATCCGTTGAGCGATGGCCCTTCCACATGGAAACCACCGGATCACTATGACCTACTTTCGTACCTGTTCGACTTGTCAGTCTCACAGTCAGGCAGGCTTATGCCATTACACTCTACAAGCTGATTTCCGACCAGCTTGAGCCTACCATCGCGCGCCTCCGTTACTCTTTGGGAGGCGACCGCCCCAGTCAAACTACCCGCCATACACGGTCCCTGTACCAGATTCATGGTACTAGGTTAGACATCAAAAACTTAAAGGGTGGTATTTCAAGGTTGGCTCCACGAGAGCTAGCGCCCTCGCTTCATAGCCTCCCACCTATCCTACACATCAAGTTTCTAATGCCAATGTAAAGCTGTAGTAAAGGTGCACGGGGTCTTTCCGTCTAGCCGCGGGAACTCCGCATCTTCACGGAGAATTCAATTTCGCTGAGTCGATACTGGAGACAGTGGGGATGTCGTTACGCCATTCGTGCGGGTCGGAACTTACCCGACAAGGAATTTCGCTACCTTAGGACCGTCATAGTTACGGCCGCCGTTCACTGGGGCTTCAATTCAGTGCTTGCACACCTCCTCTTAACCTTCCAGCACTGGGCAGGCGTCAGACCATATACCTCCTCTTTGGAGTTTGCATAGCCCTGTGTTTTTATTAAACAGTCGCAACCCCCTGCTTTGTGCCACCCTCCTATGGTTGCCCATAAGAAGGTCACCCTTCTCCCTAAGTTACAGGTGCAATTTGCCTAGTTCCTTCAGCATCGTTCTCTCAAGCGCCTTGGTATACTCTACCTGTCCACCTGTGTCGGTTTCGGGTACGGTTTATACGTGGGAGCTATTTCCTGGGACAATTTCACTGCAAGACAGAATCCAATTACCGCTCACAATTTACATCATCCGTCACTACCCACAAGTTCAGGAATATTAACCTGATTCCCATCGACTACGCCTTTCGGCCTCGCCTTAGGGGCCGACTAACCCTGCGCAGATTAGCTTTACGCAGGAACCCTTGGACTTTCGGCGAAGATGATTTTCACATCTTTTATCGCTACTCATGTCAGCATTCTCACTTCCGATATCTCCAGCAAACCTCACGGTTCACCTTCTACGACCTACGGAACGCTCCGCTACCGCGCCTATCATATGATAAGCACCCGCGTCTTCGGTGCATGGCTTTAGCCCCGTTACATTTTAGGCGCAAAAAGACTTATTTAGACTAGTGAGCTGTTACGCTTTCTTTAAAGGATGGCTGCTTCTAAGCCAACCTCCTAGTTGTTTTGGTCTTCTCACATCCTTTCACACTTAGCCATGACTTGGGGACCTTAGACGGCGGTCTGGGCTGTTTCCCTCTCGACTACGGATCTTAGCACCCGTAGTCTGTCTGTTATGCTGTACTCATCGTTATTCGGAGTTTAGTTGGGTTTGGTAAGACTTTGGATCCCCCTAGCCCATCCAGTGCTCTACCCTCGATGGTAATACTATAACGCTCTACCTAAATAGATTTCGCGGAGAACCAGCTATTTCCGAGTTTGATTGGCCTTTCACCCCTAGCCACAGTTCATCCCATAATTTTTCAACATTAATGGGTTCGGTCCTCCAGCGTATGTTACTACGCCTTCAACCTGACCATGGCTAGATCACTCGGTTTCGGGTCTAATACAACGAACTATACGCCCTATTCAGACTCGCTTTCGCTACGCCTACACCTATCGGCTTAAGCTCGCTCGTTATACTAACTCGCTGACCCATTATACAAGAGGTACGCCGTCACAAGCTTATGATGACGAATCATCATACCTCGCTCCGACTGCTTGTAAGCATTCGATTTCAGTAACTATTTCACTCCCCTCTCGGGGTACTTTTCACCTTTCCCTCACGGTACTAGTTCACTATCGGTCTCTAGAGAGTACTTAGGCTTGGAGGGTGGTCCCCCCATCTTCAAACAGGATTTCACGTGTCCCGCCTTACTCAAGGACTTATAAGCTTTTTACTTATACCGGGCTATCACCGTCTCTGGCCAACCTTTCCAGGTTGTTCTAATTATTACCTATAAGCCACTGGCCTGGTCCGCGTTCGCTCGTCACTACTAGCGGAGTCTCAATTGATGTCCTTTCCTCCGGGTACTTAGATATTTCAGTTCCCCGGGTTTGCCTCACTTAGCTATGTATTCACTAAGCAATACTGCTAATGCAGTGGGTTCCCCCATTCAGAAATCTTCGGATCAAAGGGTATTGGCACCTCCCCGAAGCTTATCGCAGCCTATCACGTCTTTCATCGCCTTCTAGAGCCTAGGCATCCATCGAATGCTCTTTTTATACTTAATTTCTTGAGTAGAATATGCTGTGTGCAGAACTAACTACACTTAACTTATTTATCTCTCTTATCTCTCAGCGTTTCCGCTTCTTTATAAAAAGACTCGTTATCACTTTATTCACATTTTAGACAGCGTCGAGATTTATTTATTCATCTCGTTTATTTCGTCACGTTGTTTTTCATCACCGGACATGAAGGGATTTATACACATTACTCCCCACCCTGTCAACAGCTAATTTGCATTTTTTTGCATTTTTTTTGAAAAAAATTGATTTAATAAACCCGAAAAAAAATTTTAACTATTGCTAAATCTCCCTTTTTAACTTTTTTTGACTATCGTTTTCGATGAAATCCCTATAATTTCTGTACGCACTATAATAATCACCCTCAACAGCACACCTTAATTTTAATATTTTATTCACAATATCAGATGGTAAGCCTTGAAACATGTTTTTTACAGCATCACTAGTCAAATCTACGTTTTCATACATTTTTTTGACTAAAATTTCTTGTTTATATAATGAAATAAATTCAAAAAGACCTTCCATGGATGATAATTTTTCTTCATTTTGGATAAAAATTGGCAAAATCAGTCCATTTTTTATAATATCATTTTCAAAATTACGGGAAAAAAACAATAAAGCAGCGTGAATTACCTCAGAATGCCCATCATTTAGCTTATAACATCCATATACTTTATTATATATAGTACTAATTTGTTGAAATACTCTGGTTTTGTCTTCATTACTTAAGTACGGTGCGCACTCTTTATATAATATAAGAGGAAGTCTTAAAATTTTTTCATTACTAATACCATATACTAAAGATAGGTATCGAAGTATTTCCACATATAAATTAGCAATATTTGTATTATGAATATAAGTATATCTATGAATAGTCTCTATATCTAACGAGGTGATGGCTATTTTACCTAATAATTCTGCATCTTCTTTAGGTAATATATTATATAGAACCTTATTAATTTCAGATATTGAATATAAGTTCTTGTTATTAACGCTATTTGCATTAGCCGATTTTATCAGTTTAATAGAATTTTCTTTAAATACACTATGTAATTTATGAGAAGGATTTTTAAGTACATATATATATGTATTATAACCACCTAAATTATATATATTCTCAACTAACCCCATGAAAGCGGATTGTTTGAATTCGTTTGCACCATTTTCATTTACAAACGACATACTTAACATATTATTTTCAATGGCTTTTTCTTTAGCTTCAAACGTTTGATCAATAATTTCAGGGAATAATTTTATAATTCCCATAGGCTTATCCATTAATAAACTTGCAAACCAAGCCATATATCTTATTTCTTCAGCAGATTTATGTAAAGCTGGAACTTCAAATGATAATTCGAGGTTTCTATTTTTGATCAGATTCCTTTCATGCAAATACTGCAATACTTCTATATTATCTGTAATAATCAAAGCAGCTAATTTATTGAATCTAATATTTGTGATATTTTCAATTTTGAAATACATTGACATTGCATTGATTATATTGTCTTCAGCATCACTGCCACTAGTTACACATGCCCATTCAGAATCAAGACTAAACTCAATGCCTTGATTCATTAAAAATTTAAATATCTTTGCAGATTTGCATATTAATGAAAGATCTAAATATTCCTCTAATATTTCATTACTCAAATAATCTACAAATAACTTAAATGATTTTATATCATCATTATATATTATATAATATAAGAGATGCATGTCCTGGTTAACTACAGGCACATGGCAAAATTTTGTGATTAGATCGTAGGTAACGCATCCATTTTTGTAAAGTTCATGTATTAATGAATATTTATAGGTATCTGCTTGTTCATCATAATATTTAGCACATGCCAAGTATTTAAGCGCCGGATTATCAGACAAAATTTCAAACACCCATAGTTTACCTTGTTCTGCCGCATATTGAATAAGGATACTATGCTTTACAATAATATCTGGATAAACATGTAATATATAATCAACATATATTATATTATCCTGATCAATTATCTGTTTTAAAAAATCATATTGAAACTGTTTATTATTTTGAAGGTCATCATCAATACAATTTAGCACGTCAAAAATACTTATCGATTCATCTTTTACAGCTTCATGATATTTAATTATGAAAGAAGATTGTCCATATTGAGTAGAACCCCTGAACCATTCTTCAAGCTTTAGATAATTAACTAATTGATTATCGTGATTTTCTATATCTGGCAAAACTATAATACTATTTATAGTCCTTATTAATACTGGAGAACCAATAATTAAGTGTTCAATATTATTAAAAAATTCAATATCCTGATTTTTAATGACCGCATATAATAATGTATCTTTCAGATCCTCACTTTCTTCTACATCATTAACTAAATATGAACAGTTTCTATCTAAAAGCTTACTTATGAAATTTATAATATGCCGATATTTATTATTGTCATTTTGCATATAAAAAGCAGCTTGCAAATATAACTCAGTTAAAAAGGGTAAATCAAAAGCTTCAGGAGTATGAGTTAATATCTGGTAATGCTTTTTTGATTCTAAAAGTTGATTAACAAATGATATATTTCCCGTTGATATAGTATTTAACGATATCATATCCATAC
Organism: Alphaproteobacteria bacterium 33-17; assembly: GCA_001897445.1. Classification (NCBI taxonomy): domain Bacteria; kingdom Pseudomonadati; phylum Pseudomonadota; class Alphaproteobacteria; species Alphaproteobacteria bacterium 33-17. The sequence goes on from MKSX01000004.1 coordinate 10,209, forward strand.
ATTGCTGATTGTTCAGTATTTTATATGCATATTTTATGTATATTTGGTTAAGGTAATATTTATCTTTATCTTCAATAATAGCTTTTAGTAAAATGATTAACTTCTCGTCATCTAGATACTGCTGCGCAATTTTTATAAAGACTTCAAATTCAAATCCCCCTAAAGAATAAATACATTGCTTTGCTGAATTAGCATCTAAATTATAATTTATCTGATTTAATAAAATGCCATTTTTATATTTAATTAGTTTTGGCAATAGGTCATTTAAGCAAATATAATGTAATCCACCTAGTTGATTAATACGCCATATCAATGTTTTTTCTGCATAAATTGATAAATCAGCTTTTTCAAGACAATAAGCTACCAATCTCAATACATTCTTATCATTCAATTCATGAAGCAATAAATTAACCAGATTTGATTTTTCTATAATATCGTTTTTTAAAAGATGAAAATTTCTTTCAAATTCTTTATTTAGCGATGCTGAATCTAGGCAATTCTCGAGATTATGCATTTTTTGCATTGCGTCGGTCTTCTGTTTTTTTCTTTTTTGCTCAATATATTCTTCAGAATACTCTAGCTGACTTAACTTTTGACCTTCAGCAAGATCATTTTCTACCACTTCATCTGACATTCCAAATAAGTTGCGTTTAACTGTGGATAATTTACTTTGCAAACCTTCAGTTCTTTTTCTTTTTTTAGGATTATCTTTTTTTGGAGCATTTAAAATATTACTAGGCTTTAGAGGACTATCTAATAATTCAGAATCTTCATATGACTGACTTTCTTTCAAAGGTGAATTCATATTACTTTTTTTAGGAGTATTAGGCCTTACCTTCTTAGGGCTACCTAAGGGTGTATTATCTTGGCTTTTCAACCCTTTTTCATCATCAGCTCTATCATAAAGTGATTTATCTTGCATAACATCAAATTCCAATTACAATTTATTAATTTTAAGTTAGTAACTCTTACTACCATTAATTTAATAAACTAGCAAGCGATATTATGACATAAATACAACTTAATTTACGTTATTTATCAATTGAAAATTTTCTGCAAAGTAGATTAATTATTTGAAAATTATAAAAAAAAGACCTTAGATAACTCTAAGGTCTTTTTTAAAACTTTGTATTAAACTAAAATATTAGTTTAAAGCTGCTTTTGACTTATTTACAAGTTCAGCAAAAGCTTCTGGAGAATGAATAGCAACTTCAGCAAGCATTTTACGGTTAACTTCAATATTAGCAAGGATTAAACCTCTGATAAACTGAGAATAAACCATACCGTGTTCTCTTGTAGCGGCATTGATCCTTTGAATCCAGAGTTTTCTGAAATCGCGTTTTTTGTTTCTTCTATCGCGGTAAGCGTATTGTAAGCCTTTTTCAACTTTTTCAATAGCTACTCTAAAGCAATTCTTTGCACGACCACGATAACCTTTAGCAAGTTTATAAATCTTTTTATGTCTTGCGCGTGTTGTAACGCCTGATGATACTCTAGCCATGTATTACACTCCTTTCTTACGATAAGGGAGGAACTGGATTACGATTCTCGCATCACAATCTTTAAGGATTGTTGTTCCGCGTTGATTACGAATTTGTTTATTGGTTCTTTTAACCATTCCGTGGCGTTTACCCGCCTGTGTTGCAACGATTTTACCAGTTGCAGACACTTTAAAGCGTTTCTTAGCGCCGCTTTTTGTCTTCATTTTTGGCATTTCTATCTCCGAAAAAATAACTAAATACTAAATATTAAGGCATGCCTTTTCGCCTTTTCTACCGAATTTGCATTTATAAACAAAATATTTACACTTGTCAATCTCTCAAAAATCATCAACAATATATTAATATATTAATTATTTGGCATATTTATGAATAAGAAAGCGTTTACACTAGTAGAAATTTCAATGGCATTATTGGTAATAGCCATATTGATGGGCGGAGTTTTTTTAGGTACATCTTTAAGAAAACAAGCTGGAATTGATCAACTGATGTCTATGGTAGGAAAAATTTCTAATGCAGTTGTTACTTTTGAGGAAACTTATAAACAACTACCTGGTGATATGTATAATCCAGCAACTTTTTTTGTGACAAACGCAATTAACGGCAACCCTGCAACAACAGCAGGTAATGGTGACGGCACAGTATCTGGCAACGAAGGCATATATGCTTTTCAGCATTTAGCTTTTGCGGGTTTACTTGAAGGCAACTATAATGGCACCTGGATATATAATAGAATGTATAAAGGATCTGTTGCAAATAGCGGTTTTTATTTTACCAATGCCTATACCGACCCAATAGTTCTGAGATTTGCACGTATGAATTTTGCTGATCCAGACTCAACCGTCATTTCAGGTTCAAACCTCACTTATTCAGTACTTTCTGTACTAGATATGATGAAACTTGACCAAAAATATGATGACGGCAACCCAGCAACTGGCTTTATAAGGTCATTTGATGGCAGTGATGCTGCAGCTAATGCATGCATAAACGTCTCTTCAGCTTACAATGTTTCAGCAGGAGCTCAGCAAAATTCCGAAGCATTAGTTTGTTATTTTGATATAAGAATTAAAAAGAATATGTTCACAACAAATTAACATAAAAATTTATTTTTTAATATATTTGATTAAGTTATTGACAATTATACAAAAATGTTAAATTATAAATATTTGTAAATCACTAGTAAGCAAAAACAATGAATCGTACTGAGCTAGAAAATTTATTAGAAAAAGCAGAAGAAGCCGAGAATATTTATAAACTCGCGCGTAAAAAGCTTATTCTATCTGGTGCAATGGTTGCTATGAGTATGGCAGGTATCACTGTTGCCGTTGGTATTGAAGAACTTGGCTTCTTTATTGTACCATCAATATTTACATCTATTTCAGCAGCAATAATGAGTGCAACGTCAGGCAAAAAATTCTCTGAAGTAGAAAACATGGGCTTTAAAATTAAAGGCGGAAAACTTACACTTTCTGAAAACTATAGAATAAAGCTCGATTCTTATTACCCTTCAATTCAACAAATCGAATCTTTAGAACAGCCTCTTAGGAAGGCTTAAAACCTACTTTTGCTTAAAGTTTAGTTCAATTTTATTATCAAAAACTAATTCTCTAAACCCAAATACATTATATAGAATACCGCTTTTATTTTGATTAATCGTTACATTTGCCTCATCAATGCAACCTTGGCTTTTTCCAAATTCAGGCGCATAATAGCCTTTTTCTATAGGAACAGCAAAATATCCTCCTATAAAATTACCAAATAATCCTAGTAATAAATTTTTGAAATTATTATTTTTAAATAACCCACCTACACAAAAATTTATAATGCCAAAAGTTATACCTGCAACTAGAACTCTTATAGCAAACTGCTTTATATTATGCTCAAAATATTGTTTCCTTGAAAGTGAGCCTATGATAAATCTACCAATGTCTTTAATTGGAGCAAAGACACCTGGTTTTATAATTTCATGATTATTACGCACAAAATCCCTATCTTGTTGCTCTAAATCTTTAATATTTTTACCAATATCAATTTGCTCTTGGATTTGCCTTTCTGCCAAAATATCAGCATCTATTGTTATGAAATTTTCTGATATTTGAAAATCACTTAATTTTATAAAATGTGGCTTAGATTTTAAGATTGTAAGCAAATTTTTTAAATATGCTAATTCATTTGCAAAAGCCATAATCCTTATATATTGAGCTTTTTCTTGCTCAGCATTATTAATATCTTGTAGTACAATAGCGTTACCTGGAATCAAATCTAAAGTTTTAATATGCTTACTTATTTTGTCATCTATTTCTGAGATAAATTGCTGCACATTGCCAACGTTGTTTTTCACATAATTCTGAAATTCAGGTAAATCTTCTAAAATTTTCAGGTCTATAAACTCTTTTTGCTTCTGTGAAAATTCCTCGTATTCTTGTAAAAACGCATTTTCAGAATCCGTATATGCATCCTTTCCCAAAATAACTTTTACTTTTTTTACTAAAATTGCTTGGTATTTATGAATTATTAATTCAAGAAACCGGTTTTCAATATGTTGGAATTTCATCAAATTTTTAGAAATACCTATAAACTCTTGTTGATTATTTAATTCTTTTTTAACTATAAGCTTTTTTAACTTTAAGCTTAGACGGGTTCTTAAGTTGTGTATACCATCCTGCGAATTTAGAAAATTTTCAGTATCAGTAGTACGTTTTTTAAAAACAAGCAAGTTGACCATATTATACCTCATATCTCTTCAAATAAAAATACTATAAAGATTCGTACTTACCAGGCAATAAAAATTATATAGTATTTTAGGTTAGATTAGATATAGGAATAACGAGCGAAACCTAGTAAACCTCAGCGTACAAGGAAATGACGCATATATAATCAACATAAATTACTATATTTATAACTTACACTTAAAATCAGCGATGTTGAAAAATCTATGCTCAATTTGGTTTAGGTTTTTATCGATAGAAAATAACCAGCCTAAGAATATCTTTTCAATATCCTTATTTTCCGAATGCTCCCAAATGCCAACTAACATTTTATGGTTAGATAATTTTTGCGTAGGCTTAATGCAGTTAAAAACTATTATCTCCAAGTTCTTATACCTATTTCTTGACATAATTTTATAGTCAACGGCAGTAAGCTTTGTGGATACCTTATCAAGTATTTTAATTTCAGCGCTTGTGCCTTTATTTTTAGGCTCTTCTAATACTTCACTAGCAATTTCAGTATTTACGCCTGTAATTTGCTCATCTTTAAGTAACTTTTCAAGGTCATCGTCTTCTGCAATAGAACTATTCAAAGCACCTAAAATTAAAGTACTAATTAGCAGGATTTGTTTCATGTTCTTTCTTATCATTTTTCTTATCTTTATCATCTTTTGAGAACATCATTTTGCCGATCAAATTTTCAAGATTTACAGAAGATTGTGTATATAAAATCTCCCCACCCTCTTTGAGCATTTCATCATCACCACCTGGCTGAAGAGAAACAAACTTTTGACCAAGTAAGCTTTCACTTAAGATTTGAGCGCTTGTATCTGATGGCAATTTTACATCATTATTAACTGCAATAGCAAGGATTGCTCTGTAGCTTTTATTATCAAGTACTCTATCAACTACCTGACCGATTTTAATACCGCTAATTTTTACTTCGCTACCAACAGTGATACCATCAACTCTATCGAATTTTGCTTTGACTACATATGTATCAGAAGAAGTTGTTTTTTCTGCTTTGGTATAAGAATAAAATAGGAAAAATGCTGCAAAGCATAAGATTGCGAAACCAAGAATGGTTTCAAAGTAAGATCTGTTCATTATTTAACCTCATTAGGATTCCAGGCTTCGTAGTCACCTGTTGCTTTATCGCGCTTACCGCCATTATAAATATGACCATTAGGTCTATAAGCGTAGTCTGTACCTGTTAAATTCGGGACGTGGTCAATCTGCCAAGTATACGAAACATTTGATGCAGGAATTTCATCGGTTGTATAATGTAACCACGAATGCCACATTGGCGGAACTCTTGAAGGTTCAGGCGTACCATTATACCATACTGATCTGCGGTTTTTACCATTAGTTTTATGACATTTTGATTCGTAATATTTATTACCTAAATGATCAGTTCCAACTTCTTTATAGAATAATTTGTGGAATAATTTTGTCTCAAAGCTCATAATAACTCGATAAAAATAGAATTTACAGTCACTTATATCATACAATATTGATTAGTACAGGCAAGAATTTAATTTTAAGTAGTAGCTGCATTTAAAATTTTTTGTTTATATTTCATAGCCTTAGGGCTGATTACTATAACACCGTTTAATTCATCATAAGGCTTGGAAAAATCTATTTCTTTACCGTCTATTCCTAAAAATTCAAACCCCTGTGACTTTAAAATTGCATAGCCTGCTGCAATATCCCAGGAACTAATGGGAAACTTGCGAATATTTACATCGCCTATTCCTGCTGCCATACGACCATATTTTATAGCAGCTTTCACATTATAAATTTGAGTGATCCCTATACTATTGAAAAACTCAGTAAATTCTTTATCATTACCTCTGCTTACTACAGCAGTAAGTTCTCTGTCATTTTCTACCGCTATATTTGATTCAAAGTTATTTCCATCAAATGCGTACATTTCATTTATCATCGGCGCATATATAATGCCTTTGCCAGGGATATTATTTTCGACTATTGCTATAGATATACAAAACTCAGGCTTTTTTCTTATAAATTGCTTTGTTCCATCAAGTGGGTCTAGTAAAAAAAAATTACTACCAAACTGAACGCTTTTAGTTTCTTCTGAAACTATAGGCATATTAAATTGCTCTAATTCTTTATGCAAAAAGTCATTCACTGCTATATCAGCGTTTGTTACAGGCGAATTATCTTGCTTTGTCTCAATGCTAACTTTATCATAATTTTCAAAGTAATAACGGAGTATTTCACCTGCTTCTATTACTATATTTTGTAATCTATCAAATTCGGAATTCATATGTTAAACGCTTTAATTGGTCTGATCTTAGGAGTTTTTGCCGCTACATTCTCATCTAGTTTGTTCTTTAGGCTTCCTAGGAATATCGATCTTTATGGCTTTCTTGATAACAAATTAAAACCATTTTGCTCAAAATGCAATCATCCCCTTAAATTTTTTGAATATTATAGCTTTTTATCATGGTTTTCATGTAGAGGCAGGTGTAATTATTGTGGCGATAAAATTGACTTTACATTTTTTATTTTAGAATTTTTTATAATCTTATCCTCAGTATTAAGCTCCTATTTTTATGGTATAAGTGATAAATATATAATAAATGTGTTTATAACCATTATTTTAAGCTCTATAAGTCTTACGTCTTTATGCAATCACAAAATACCTGGAAGTCTTTATTTGAGCTTAGTATTTTTAAGTATTCTTAAAAGCAGCTATTTTGATGCCGAATTAATGGACGTATCTATGAACCTTGCTATAGCTGGCTTTTTAATCATGCTTTTTACAAAATTTACAGAAAAATCAAGGCCTTATATTGATTCAATATTAGTTATAGGAATAAGTTTTGTTTATTTAAGCGGAGACTTTGTATTATATTTCAAATATTTAGTATCTAGTATTTGTATTTTCATTACATTTAGGGTGTTTAGGTCACTTCAGGTTATCAAAAATATATCTAAAAGCACAGTAGCTTTGTTTGCTGCCAGCTTAAGTTTTTTATTTATGCTTTTCCTGTAATTTCACTTCTGGCTGATTTATCAAGCTCAATAATCTTATCTTTGATTGATTTTCTGCTGATATCATGACCAGTTTTTTGGAAATCTCTATAGATTTTATCTATAACGTCATCGTCACCAGGCGTTTCTATATCTGCTTTATTGACATCTTCTATATATACTTTTATCTTAGCTTCATCATAACCAATAATATCGGCAGCCCATTCAGCAAGCATTTTATTTCTTAGCGATTGTACTTTAAAATCAATAGTCGAGTCATGAACTAATTTTTGTTCTTGGATATTTGCTTCTTTGTTTATATTATTGGCCATAATTCTACCAATCTTGAATTTTATGTTATAATACTGATATAATACTATTATAAACGTTAATTTTTTAATTAAAAGCAAATATATGACAAATAAGAAGAAAATTATAATTGACATGCCTAATAAACACATTTACCAGGGCAAAGATTTAAACAGCCATGTAATGCACTTCACAGATGAAGTTACTGATTTATATAGAAATCATCAAACAACAGTACTTGGTAAGGGCGTGGTAAATAATAAGATTAATGCGCTTATTATGTCTAAAATTGCCAATATCGGTATTCATACACATTACATTAAAGCATTAAATATGCGCGAGCAAGCGGTTAGGATATCTGACCCTGTAAATATCACCGTTAGATTTACTAACGTTACAACAGAAGAACTAGCAACAAAATTTAACCTGGTTCAGGGAATGGTTCTTAAAAGCCCAGTAATGGAGCTATTTGTAGGCAATTCTATTGCTGAAAACCTGTCAACAGATGAGCAAATTGTATATTTTGGTGTGGTTGACCCTTTTGAAATGGAAGAAATCAAGCATATTTCAAGCAGAATCAATGACTTCTTACAAGGATTTTTCTCATCATATAATATTCGCTTAGTATCAGTTGACCTTAAATTTGCTAAGGTTTTTGAAGAAGATTATATTAGGCTAGTTTTAGCTGATGAAATTACGCCAGATACTACAAGGCTTCTTGATTTAACTACTAATGAAGTTTTAGACTCTTCATTTAGTCTGCAAACAGGAATGGATACCAACTACCTAGAAGTTGCTAAAAGAATGGGTCTGGTACTTAGAAACAAACCAACTAAAAGAAAGCTTAAGTTGGTTGAGTAAATTGTTAAATCAACCATGCTCTCGTAACTGTAGAAGTTCAGAATTTCGGTGACGAAAAATGGTTGGCAATAGACGTGACTAATTATAAAAAAATAAAAAATGGCTGACCACCCCCGGGAAGTCATTTTTCTTCCATATAAATGGGGTTTATTATTGCACATATAAATCACTCCCCTCGCCTTATTTTATAAGGCTCGCCCCCTGGTCGTAATTTATATGGACTTTAATTACATTCAATTAGATTACCACGCAAGTAGCTTTGCATTCCTCGTAATGACCGTAACCGATATTATGAACCTATACAACAATGATATAGTAAATTAGGTTGAATTTGACACAGGAATAACGAACGAAGTGTAGATAAAGCTACATGAGTGAGGAAATGACGCATATCAAATTGAACCTAAAAAACTATATGCCTAATGCACTGTTATGATGAAGAGCATTTAACATTACAAACTATATATCCCCAACGACTTATTCATAATAAACAAAAAAAGGCTTGAGAGTGTCCCAAGCCTTTTAATAAGGGGTAATTACTTTGATAAAGGAAGATTTATGCAACCATCGCTTTAACGCGAGCTGCAAGTCTTTCAATCTTTCTTGAAGCAGTTTTAAACTTTAATACGTTTTTCTTAGCAGCACGCATGATTTCTGATTGTGCAGCAGAAAGAGCTATACGAGCAGCAGGGTTATCCCCAGAAACGATTGCAGCTTCTACTTTTTTAATGAAAGTTTTCATTCTGCTAATTCTTGATTTGTTAATAGCAGCCTTTTTGATCGACTGTCTGTGAGCTTTTTCAGCTGATTTGTGATTTGCCATAATCGGATCATCCCATAGTTATACTTTAATTCATACAGTTAAATACACCCTAATTCCCTAAGAGTCAAGTCTATTTTTTCAAATACTTGCGTAAATCCTGAAGTTTATATATGCGTAGCATAGACGACAAACCCAGGTATATAGCTATAAGAATCAGTAACTTAATTGGCAAATCTATCTGTTTTAAACTTATAAACTCATGAGTGCTTAAATAATAAGATAAAATAGCCGTAATTAAGCTTATAAATATGATTTTAGGAAGTTTTTGTAAGTTAACTAATGTAGCTCTATATAAATTTTTCTTATTCGCTACCGCTAGCAATATTATTATGTTTACCCATGATGATATAACCGTAGCTACAGATACCGACCAAAAATGCGAATAATATTTTAGAAAAGCAATATTTATCAGCAAGTTAAACAGCATCGCAATGAGCGCAGCAATAAATGGCGTTTTAGTATCATGCACTGAAAAGAACCGTGGCGTAAGGATTTTATTAATAATGTAAGCAGGTAATGCAAATATCATGATTCCTAGCAATAGACCCGTTCTGTAAGCATCATGATCAGAAAATGCACCATACTCAAACATAAATGATATAAAATCTTTGTTAAGGAAAGTCACAACCGCTAGAATCGGCAAGGTCATAAACATAGTAACTTCAATAGTTTGAGATATTAGATTGTTGATTTTATCATCCTTACCTGCTTCCATTTTAGAGAAAACCGGAAGTAATACTACTGAAACAGAAGCACCAATAAGCGCCAATGGAAACTGCAGCACCCTGTCAGCATAGTATAAGTGCGACACCAAACCATCATAAAATGTTGCTAGTGCTGTACTTACCCATAAATTTATTTGCGTAACAGATGAGCTAAGAACGCCAGGAAAAAAGGTTTTCATAAAAATCTTCATATCCTGAGTATATTTGGGACGGGCAAATTTGATTTTTATTTTAAGCTTTTTTACCTGATACCACACCAACACTACTTGCATAGCGCCAGATATAACTATTAGCACAGATAAAATTTTAGCAATATCAAACTTTGAGCTAATAGGCATGCCCAGCGCAATCATCATCATGATATTCAAAATTAGCGGAGAGATTGCAACTGCCGAAAATGAATTAAATACTCCTAATATTCCGCCAAATAGCGCAGATATGCACATAAAGAATAAATATGGAAAGTTAATGCGTGCAAGTATTATAGCTTTATCCAGCAGTTCTTTATCATCTGTAAAGCCTGGCGCAAGTAGGTATATAATTTGCGGCATAAAGATCTCTGCAACGATAACAAGTATTAGCGATATAACGCACAGCATTGTTAAAGTTTGCGATGCATATATATTTGCGCCTTTGACATCATCTTTAGCTATATGCTTAGAATAAACAGGTACAAATGAAGCTGTAAATGCACCTTCGGCTAAGAAACTGCGAAACACATTGGCAAATCTAAATGCCAAGTGAAAGGCGTTTGCAACCTCACCCGCACCTAAAACCACCGCCATCATTATCTCACGCACATAACCAAACACCCTTGATAAAAGCGTAAGTAAACTTACTATAACTGATTTTCTAAATACCATTTGTGTCTCTATTTTATATAAGTAGCCCTGAGTTTATGGATAATTATATACACTACAAACCATATAATCTAGCACTAGTTTATAGCCTGATCACTCACTTAAAAATATATTAAATATAATTTTTCTATTTACATATAAATAAAACTACGTTAGTTAATTATAAGTTAATATAGTTAAAAATTATAATATGGAGTTTTTAAAATGAGAAGATCTAGTTATAGAAATGGTGCTTTTGAAGGTCGCAGAGGACGTAATAATAATGTTAATAATAACAGCAATAATGATAACAATAACAATAAATCAGAAAATACACCAGCTAGCCCAAGCGTATTTAGCAAAAATAACCCTACTGCGCATTATGCTGATTTAGAACCTAAAAAATTATATTTTAATGCACCTGAACAAGAAAATGATGAAACAGTATCAAATTCTTCAACAAATAGTTCATCAGAAGGAAGCGAAATTAAATCTGGCGATTTCACAGGTCTTATGGATTCCGTCAATAACACTAACAGCACAAATCAAAAAGCTTTAACTAACGTAGAAGTATTAGAGTATATTGTTAAAATTCAAGAACTTGAAAACGAAATTAGTAATACAAAAACACAAATAACATCTTTAGAATCAGAAAAAGAAAATCTTGAAAAAACTTTAACTGATGAAGTTGCTAAACTTCAGTCAGAAAAGGCAGAACTTGAAAAAATTTCAATTTCTGAAATGAGCAAACTTCATCTTGAAAAAGAAGATTTAGAAAAAAGATTGGAGAACCTTAAAAATTCACCGAAAGATACATCAAGATTACATCAACATGATATTGACTATATTAAGAGCCAACATTCTGCTGAAGTATCTAAACTAAATCAACAAATTGATGATAGAGATAAGAAAATTTCTGCACAGGCAGATGAAATATCTTCTCTTAAAAACAAAATTCAAGAAGTAACTCAAGAGTTACATAAAACAACAAGAGATTATGATGTAATAATAGCTGTTTTAAATCAAACAAATCAAGGATTAAGTGCTGAAATCACAAGATTAAATAACGAACTTTCTGCTTTAAGAAATCAACTTGCTGGTAAAAATACTGCAATCACTAATCTAACTCAGCAAAATACTCAAAAAGACACAAGAATCACACAGCTTAATGCACAAGTTGCAAACCTAACAGCTGCACAGGCGAATAGCGATAAAGCTAACACAGATAGCATTAACAACTTAACTGCAGCTAATACTTTGTTACGTGATACATTAAAGCCTAAGTTTGCTGCTGAAATTCGTAGTGAAAAATTTAGAACATTTGGTAACTATCTATGGACAGCAGGAAGCATTGCATTAGGTATGTTTGCAAGCTCAATCCCACAAATCAATGCATTAGACAAAGGCTTAAGAATTGCAGCTAGCATAGGAATTTCATTGTTCTCTGAAACAGTACGTCATTACATGATTGGTTCTAAAGAAGCAAAGAATACATTTAAGCCACGCACAGCATTTGGCGCAAGACATGTTGCATCATTCAGCAATGCAGTTTTAAATGACTTCAGAAGCCATGCAGATTGCATTAAAACCAAAGCTTCAAATGTAGGCGTTAAAATATAATTAACTCATATATTCCGGGAGATAAATCCCACCTCCCGGAATTTTATCAATTTACAGACAGTGTGCTTTATTAATTTAAACTGCAACAGCCTGATTAGATTTAATAATTTCAGTTACTTTAGCCCTGTAGTGTGATCTGCCGTTTTTAGTTGTTTCAATAATATCGCACTTAACACTTGAAACATCCCCTTTAACACCCCTAAGATTTTTCTTAGCCCACTGATACTCAATCCAGTAAATCGGAAGAAATGTATTTAATATGTTTTTTGCCATAGCCTTCCAACCTGACTGATGGACATATTCGGTAGAATCTTTTGCTATTGCGTATCTAATATAACAAGTTCCTAAGGCAAGTAGCGTAGATAAAACTTTTATAATTCCCTTTCCTATTTTGAAGCATTCCTTAAAAGTCATACCGTCAGATATAGATAATAAGTAACCAATATTAAAACCAAGATAATTGAAAGATATTAACCCAATCGTAGCACCGCTAAATACAAAAAATCCTTTTATAAAAAATTCAAGCCCAAAAACACCTAAAAAACTTTCGGTGTTTGATGATTTATTATTATAAAAATCTATCATATAATCTTTCTTTGAAGGATAAGATTTAGGACTTTTTTTCTTTCGGGGAAAAAGGGTATGAGACGTGATAATTGGAATGTCAGGTTTTGCAATATCTTGATTAATTTTTAATACAACATTGGTTAAATTTAGATTATTTGAGTAACCTAAAATTTGCTCTTGCAATTCTCTTGGTAAAATTGATGTATTACGACTACTAAAAATCGGATGATATTTAGAATCATTTATAATTTTTTTAATTAATGAAAGAGAAATAATTTTATCTGGGTTTTGATTTTTTATTAATCGGATAGTTTCTTCATATTTGTTTAAAAAGTTTGAGATTTCGGCATCTGCATCTAAAGCTACTTCCTTATCTAAACCAAAATGACTGTTGCGATATTTGATTAAATAGCTGGTACAATCAATGTTATACTGATTTTTATACTTTATATATAAATTCAACCATTGAATATCAGAATAATTATTTTCCAATATTACCTTTTGCTCAGGTGTAAATAACTCATAAATATATATAAGTTCATTAGAAAATTTAGCGTATATAAATCTCTGCATAGATTCTTCACTCAAAGAATTTATATAGCGTTTAGCGATATTAAATTGTACTCTAGTTAATACATAATAATATAGTTCAATGTTTTTAACCAATGGAGTATAATGTAATATTTTAAAATAATTATGTTCTAGAAAGCTCTTAAAATCACCATGATATAAGTTTTGAATAAATTGAGGCGTAAGGTTGGATTTTTGATCAAAAGATATAATTGATCTTTTAGTTAAATTTATTATTATCTGATCTTTACATTCTACATTAATACAATTATCATAATACCACTTAGCCAGATTTTGACATTCGGGTAAGCATAAAGATTTTAGAGTCTGATAGTTTATATCATAAGATTCAGATACTTCATCTAAAGTATTAAAACTATCTATCTCTAAAAGTCCTTTGGCGTAAAGTAATTTTATAACATCTAGGTATTTATCATTGGCGATTTTGCGGCAAATGGATTTTGGTAGTTTTTTTGAGTTAATCTCAGGTAAAGTAGCAAACCACTCGCTAATTTCAAGGCCTTGTGATGAATTTATTGCTGCTAGAAATGGTGAATTCTCAAAATTAGGATAATCTCTATTAATATCTAAAAGCTCCTTCCTTTTATTTTCTGGGTATTTTGCATATATTTCTTTTAAAGCCTGCAAGTTTCCATTTTTACATGCTTTCAAAAACTTTCTTCTAAGTAAATACAGTTTCATATTATGCTCTTCTATGGCTTTAAATAAACTTTTGGCTCTCTTATGCTGCATACCCTAGTCCTAAAGTTATTACAAAACTTTTTGGAGGAAGCTATAGCAATAGGCTTTGCAGCCTTTGGGTAAATAGGGTCTAGTTCAACATCGTTAAATGGTTTAGTGCCGCTAAATAAACGATTTAATTTACTTCCTATAAACTTAATATTTTTGATTTTGGCTGGTAGCTCAAAGTCAGACATAGCCCAGTTTCGCCCAAGTGCGTATGATACAGCATAATGCGCTGCTTTTCTAACGTATGATAATTTAGCGTGATTAACAAAGTTATATAATTTTAATGATTCAAAACAATAGTTAGGTAATTTAGATAGGTATGACGCAGCAAAAAAACTGATCGCAGTAAATGCAAGAGTTTTGGAAAATAGCGATAAGCTAAATTGCCACTTCACCGAAACATTAGCGTAAGATTTTTTGATGTCATCAATTTCTTGTAATGTATATTCTTTGGCTTTGTAATAACACCTAGATTTAAGAGTTATTTTTGTAAGTGATTTAGGTAGTATGCCAATCAAATTACCTATCCCTATACCATCATCAGTATATAATTTAATTTCTTTAATTGTATTATTATTTGATAAATTAGGAAAATTTATTTCGCTTTGATTATATGTGAAATTTAAATTTTTAAGTGTATTTGGTAAATCCTCAGAAATAATATTGAGGTTTTTACAATCAACTATGGTCAAACTAGTAATCTTTAGATCCTTTAAGTTTGGAATTGTTGTATCATATAAAAATAAATGTTGTAATTTATCTGAGAATTTTAATGCCAAATTATCTTCACGAGAGAATTTGATATGTGAATTATAGCATATCATGTCTTCATTTCGAAGATCAGGGGTTTCATTAAAATTACTGTAATAAAGCGAAGGAAAAGTTGTATAAAATAATTTACTTGAATGAAAAGGTCTATAATTTACCTGGTCAAATAAAATATTATAATATTCATAATTATAATTTTTTAAAATATGAACATTGAACCAGTCTATTCCGTTAATTTTAAAATAATCTAATCTATCATTAACAATTTGTAAATATTTTAAGCTTTTGGGGAATTTATTTGTTAAGTTTTCTGCAGTTAATGCAGAGTTTTTTAAAATAAGAGTTTTTAAGTTTGTAATTGATAAATCAGGTGAATTTGCTTGATTTGATTCAAGAACAAGTGTTTCTAAATGTTTAGGTAATTTATGCTGTATATCTATATCAGATAATGCTTCTGGAAATGAAATTGCTAAAAGTTTAATTTCAAAATCGGAAAAATCAGGGAATGACCCATCTATCATAGACAGTTTAAGAAACTCAATTTTTTTTGGTAATTTAGATAATATACTTTCATTTACTGAATCAATGATTCGTATTTTAACCATTTTCTCAATTACAGCTGATGATAAGTCAGGTAATGAAAATGAATTCAAACAAAGTTTAATTGAAGTTAGTTGATTTGGTAGCTTAATATCTACTACTCTACTCGAGTTGCCTCTAAATAAACTATTATCAAACATAATGAGTTTATGTATATTATAATTGCTAAAATCAAGCTCTTTTACCTTGTCATCAATTTTAATAGATAACCTATCTAAAGTTTTTGGTAGTTTTATATTAAAATTGCTTAAGGTATTCTCAATTGTCAGCACACTTAAATCAAGACTACTTAGATCTAATGGGTTATCTCCGCTAAATATCTTCAGTTTGCGTAGACTTTTTGGAAGTTTCTGGATATTGTTATCTAAAGCATAATTATTCCATACAGACAACTCTTCTATTTGGCTTTCTGACAGATTTAAAATTCTTCTATTATTTCTTTGGTTAATTAGGTACATTCTAGATAGTAGTGCAACGATTTATTAATAAGTTAGGGATTAATTTTTGAGGGTTGAGGAAGCCC
>MKSX01000005.1 GCA_001897445.1 Alphaproteobacteria bacterium 33-17
TTATAACTGACATCTCTTTCCTCTAAAGTTATATTAAAAAATTCCTTCCTTATTATAACCCTTTCAGACATCCTTATTGTCAACCCTTTTCCGTCAATATTCCGTCACCGATACTTTGAACTTCTACAGCAATGACTGTGGGGCTTGGTGGCACATATTCATTCCGAGAGGTATAAAATACCTCGTGAGAATCTAGAAAAATAAAAGTGTATTACCCAACAACTTTTCGTATTTCTTCTTCAGTGATTCCTAAAGCTTTTATAATTCCTAAGCTCTTAGTTATCATTTCCTCGAATTCATCATTTGCTGCTGAGTCTATGGTAATGCCACCACCAACCTGAAATTCAAAATTACCTTCATTGATAAGCAGTGTCCTTATGGCTACTGAAAACTCAAAACTTTTATCTGGTGCAAAATATCCAATGATACCTGAATATATGCCGCGTGGTATCATTTCAATGTCCTTTAAAATTGAAATTGCGGCAAGTTTTGGCGCACCAGTCATTGATCCTGGAGGGAAAGAGCAGCTAAGTAATTTAAATCTATCGTCGCTTGCAAGTTTGCCTATTATAGTCGATGACATATGGTGGAGATGGGAATACGTAGATATTTCAAAAAGTTTAGGAACTAATACACTTCCTGCGTCGCATACGCGGTTAAAGTCGTTACGCATGAGGTCGGTAATCATTAAATTTTCAGCGCGATTCTTTTCGCAACCAGCAAGTATTTCTTTGATTCTATCATCTTCTGAGGGGTCATTGCTTCTTCTTGCTGTCCCTTTTATCGGGCGAGTTTCGCAGTTGCCATCTTTATCCATTTTGACAAACTGTTCGGGGCTGGATGATATAACATATTTATCATCAAATTTTATATAACATGAATATACACTAGGGCTTGCAGTAAGTAATTTTTTATATAAATCAAATGCGTTTAAGCTGTCAAACCTTCCGTAAAATTTATTGGTAAAGTTAGCTTGATATACTTCGCCATCGATAATATTATTCCTTATGATATCTACGCATTTGAGATACTCGTCTTTTTTAAAATGCGAAAATATTCGGAATATTTTTGAGTTTTTTGGAGGCTCAATATCAACTTTTAATCTTTTAATAAAGTTATTATAATGCTCTTCATCACTAGCATTAAGTTCAATTGTTTTAGTTTCATGATCGAAGATTAAAACAACATGAAAACTATAGAAAATGGTATTAAAATTGGTTTCAGGGAATTCGTATTCTATAAAGCCAAAATAATAATCTTGCTCTAATTTATTAAGGTCTTCAAAGCTATCAGGGATTAAAAACTTATTTGGATAAACAGCTAACAATGATTTATTACCTGAAAAATTAGTTTTTAAACCAGAATGCAAAAAAGCCATGCATTTTTTATCAGCAAACTTAGCTGCTATTTCAACAGGATCTTGCCACTCTAGTTGTTTTTTGTAATTCATGTGCTATATATTTGAGTGTTCTATTTAATTATAACAGTTGTTAAAAAATTTAAAAATAATATTTTGGGAAAATTTTGAAAAAAGAAATAATCTTAGCTCTTGGTACAAACTTAGGAAATCGGGAAGATAATATTGATAATGCCTTAAATCTGCTTAAGGAGAATATTGATATTTATGGAGTATCAAAAAATTACTATAATAATGCAATGGTTCCTGAAGGTGCGCCAAAAGAATGGGATATAGAATTTTTAAATATAGCAATTGTTGGAAGTACAGAGCTTTCTGCTGAAGGTTTACTTGATTTTGTGCTTGCAACTGAAGTTAGAATGGGAAGAGGGGATCATGAAAAATGGTCACCAAGAATTATAGATATTGATATTATTATTTATAATAATGAAGTATATAATTTGCCACATTTGAAAGTGCCGCACCCACATTATAAAGAGCGTGATTTTGTAATGATTCCACTTAATGATATAAGGTTGTTATGCAAATCTTTGGAATTTTAAACATAAGTCCCGATTCATTTTCAGATAATAATGCTGGTGATAAAATATTGTTGCAGGTGCAAAAGCTTATCGATGACGGGGCGGATATCATTGATGTTGGCGCTGAGTCTACTAACCCCAATTCAAAACCTATTGATAGTAATGAAGAAATAGAGCGTTTAAAACCTTATTTATCTGACATTATTAATATGGCGCATATACATGGTAAAATGGTAAGCCTTGATACTTATAAAGCAAAGACAGCAGATTATGGTATACATTGTGGTGTTGATATTATCAATGATGTTGGCTGTTTTATGGATCCAAATATGCTTAATGTAGTAGGAAGTTCTAACACTTTATATGTTTTTATGCATAATTTAGGAATACCTTCTGACAAAAATATAACAGTTCCGGAAGATGCTGATATTATTAAGGTTCTGATAGATTTTTATAATATGAAAGTAGAGCAGGTTGTAAAATATATACCTAAAGAAAGGCTAATTTTTGACCCAGGTATAGGGTTTGGTAAAACTAAACAACAAGATCTTCAGATTATTAATGAGGCTGTAAAACTGAAGCAAAATATTGATATTCCTGTTTTGTACGGTCATTCGCGAAAGTCTTTTATGACTTTATTTACAGATAAACCTGCAAAAGAAAGAGACACTGAGACGCACGAGATTACAATGCGCCTCAAACAGGCAGGTGTTGATTTTGTTAGACTGCATTCTATTTTAAAGATGTAGTAGATATTGATGATATGCTAAAATTTGGTTTTCTGGTATGCGTTGCATTATAGATGATATTATTGAGCATAATTGAATCTTCCTTAAAGCTACCAGTTCTTAATATTCTTTTATTATTTATTGCACTAGTTTTTAAAGAGTTTTCTATTTCACCCATAACATCAGATGGCATGATGCATGATTTACCAGCAACTACACGCCAGTTTTCGCCATAGCCTATAGATTCACGGCATTTAGCTGTGTGGTACATACTTTTTAGGGTTTTTACTTCACTTGTTTTTGATATTATTTTGTTATTATACTTACTAATATATGACCTAATCACTTGATAAGCCCGAAATTTTGGATTTTTACTATTGATAATTTTTAAAAATTCTGGATTTTCAGTAACGCATTTTTTCACATTCACACCAAAAAATACTAATAGGCTGAACATTTTAAGATTATTATTATTTAAAGCATAATCCAGCGGTGTAGCACCGTCTTTATCTTTTATATCAAGTTTTATATTTCTGCTATTAAGTAACATGAAAGCAGAATCTGGGCATATATTGAATACGGCATAATGTAATGGTGTCATTCCAAGGTCGCATGATTCATTTTTATTTGCTTTTTTTGCAAGTAAATACTTAAAGTTTTTAGGATTATTTACCGACTTATGCAGAACGGTTTGACCACTGGTAGGGTCTTTAAAATTAATATCAGCACCGCACTCAATTAATAATCTTAAAACCTTCCTGCTTCCGTATATGCTGCATTCTAAGAGCGCTTCATTTAAATCATCCTGATCAAACGTAATAGATTTATCCTGAAGAAGGGTTACTAAAGTTGATTTATCATGACCTAATGCGTAATTATAAAGTATTTTCATATGTTTTTTTGTTTCAAATTAATTAACGATATATTAATAAAATTTAAACAAAAAGTAAATAAATATTTTTGCAATTGATAAGATATTTAATATTTGGGAATGATTCCATCAAAGACTTTAGTTGCTGAGCCTTCTGTATTAATTATAGAATTCTCGTAATTTACAATGAGATCTCCCCCCATCATTGAAACTTTCACTGATTTTTCAGCTTCCATATATTTTATAGCGCAAACAGCTGTTGCAGCTGCTCCCGTTCCGCAGGCAAGGGTTAGACCTGTTCCTCTTTCGTAAGTTTTAAGGTTTATATGAGATTTCGATACAATTTCAGCAAAATTTACATTAACTTTTTCTGGGAAATATTCATGAGATTCAATGATTTTTCCATAATGAAGAATGTTGATTTTATTTATATTATCTACAAAAAAAACTATATGAGGATTTCCAACATTCACAAAATAACCCTTAGGAAGGTTTGGAAAATCATAGAACTCGATAGATTCTATAAAGTTTTTAGATAGCGGAATCTGATCATAATTAAATTTAGGCGCTGGTAACTGTGATTTTACCATGTCTCCCTCTAAAACTTCTGTATTTATAATGTCACCAAGAAGAGACTCTATTTGCCATGTTTTTTGATTATGCTTTTCAGATAAGTATAGTGCAATACACCTTGTAGCATTGCCACATGCATTAGAAATACTACCGTCGTTGTTATATATACCCATTTTAACTTTATGATTAGGAATTGACTTTATAGTAACCAACTGGTCAGCGCCAATGCCATATTTTCGGTCGCAAAGAAACTGTACAAATGATGTTGTAAACTCTATTTCAGGGTTATTATCAAGGTCTAGTAGTACGAAATCATTGCCTAGACCATGCATTTTAGAAAAAGTAATCATAGTAAATCTATATATATAATTTATGCGACTTGAGGAGAGTTTAACAAAAACCAATTTAAACTCAAGTTTTAATACCAGGTTATTACGGTCAGCTAAAATTTGCAGATAAGTAAAAATAAAACTTTTAGTGCAAAGTAATGTTAACTAATTCTAGTGGTGTGTTAATAAGTTGAATTTTTTATCAACCCATGCGTTAAATTAAGTTGAGGTTAAAAAATTAACTATTTATACTTATTAAGTGCATATTAAGAAGTTAAAATTAAAATACTGAGCTTAAAAATGAGTGATGAAAAAAATAGTAATCAGGATACATCAGCTAGTAATGAAGCTCAAAATAAGAATAAAATTACAAGTTACTGGGTAACATTAATATCAGTATTGCTATCATTACTGGTTCTTACTGGAACGTATTATCTTCAAAAAGCTTCTTATTACAAAAGCCTGGAAAACAGTATTAACAGGTTTGAATCATTAACACGTGAAAGTGAAAAAAATATGCTTTATCGCCAGAATTCATATGAGCAGGCATTGGCTGGAGGGGTGGGTTTATTTGCTGCCAGTGATTACGTGTCAAGGGGTGACTGGAAAGACTACAGTAACGCTATTAATGTTAAAGAAAATTTTCCAGGTATTTTTGGTATTGGCTATATAGAGCGTGTCGAGCATAAAAACCTGAATAATTTTGTCAAGTTCATGAAGGAAAAAGAAGGTTTTAAAGATTATAAAATATACCCCACTATAGATACCCCAACATTAAATATTGTGAAATTTATTGAGCCATATGAATTTAATGCCAAGGTTCTTGGTATTAATATTATGTTTGAACAAAATAGGGTAGAAGCTGCAAAACTAGCTATTGAAAGTGGGAAAGCAACTATTACTAACCGCATTATGCTATTTCAGGATAAAAATAAAAAACCTGGTTTTATGCTGTTTCTGCCAATATATGAAAAAGGAAAGCCTATTAATACAGTTGATGAAAGAGTAAAGTTTTTTAAAGGATTCGTATATGCTCCGTTTGTAGGGGAAAACTTTTTGTACGACCTGGCTAATTTACAGGGTATATATTATGATATAGCAATATATGATGGTAAAGAAGAAAATGATGAAGCCTTGATATATTCATCTCATAGTAAGCCAAAATCTATATTGTCAAAATTTTCAGTCAAAAGAGTGGTTAGCATTAAGCAGCGTGAGTGGACCATAGTTTGGAAAAGTACGCCAAAGTTTGAATACTTCATCGATACAAAAGAACCTCAGTTAATTATAATAATAGGGGTTTTGTGTAGTATAGCAATATTCCTGTTTTCTTTTAACATTTTGGCGCGGGCTAATAAGACTCAGCAGATGTTTGATGAAAAAACCAGGTCTCTTCAGAATGTAACCGAAAGAACGCAGGCAATTTTAGGAACAGTAGTTGATGGTATTATAACAATCGATATGCAGGGTTACATAGAAAGCTTTAATGCGTCAGCTGAAAGAATTTTTGGTTATGTTGCCTCAGAGGTAATTGGTAAGAAAATTAATTTACTTATGCCTGAGCCGTATCAATCTGAGCATGATTTTTACTTAAGAAACTATCTAACAACAGGTAAGGCAAAAGTTATTGGAATTGGTCGTGAGGTTATTGCTAAAAGAAAAGATGCTACAACTTTCCCTATCGAGCTTGGTGTTAGTGTATTCGAAATTAATGGCGAAAAAATGTTTGTCGGAAGCGTTAGGGATATTTCAGAAAGAAAAATAGCAGACGATAGAATAAAAGAATCAGTGAGACAAACACAGGCAATATTAGGTACTGTGGTTGATGGTATTATAACCATTGATATGAAAGGTATTATTCAAAGTTTTAACCCATCAGCAGAAAAGATTTTTGGATATGATAGCAAAGAGGTAATTGGAAGAAAAATTAATTTGCTTATGCCTGATCCATATCAATCTGAACATGATAATTATCTGCAAAATTACTTAACAACAGGTAAGGCAAAAGTTATTGGAATAGGGCGTGAAGTTGTTGCTAAGCGTAAGGATGGTACAACATTTCCTATAGAACTTGGGATAAGTATGTTTGTAGTAAATGGTGATAAGATGTTTGTTGGCAGTGTTAGAGATATTTCAGAGCGTAAACATGCAGAGGATACGCTTACAAAATTTGCTCAAAATATGGAATTTAAAAATATTGAGCTTCAAGTTGCTAAATCTCAGTCTGAAGCTGCAAACAGAATGAAGTCTGAGTTTTTAGCAACTATGAGTCATGAAATCAGAACTCCAATGAATGGAATTATAGGAATGACTGAATTGTTATTAGATACTCAGCTTACAACTCAGCAATATAATTATGCTAAAACCGTTATGAGTTCATCTGAAGCGTTGCTCACAATAATTAATGATATTCTTGATTTCTCGAAAATTGAATCAGGCAAGCTTGAGTTAGAAAATATATCATTCAACCTTCATGAAATTGTTAATGAAGTTTCAGACCTGATGTCAGTTAAATCAAGGGAAAAGAATATTGAACTTATAGTACATGTTAAAACTGAGCCTTTGGATTTTGTCGGTGACCCTACCCGTATAAGGCAAATTATTAATAACCTGATAAGTAACGCAATTAAATTTACTGAACAAGGCTATGTTTTAGTGAAGGTTGAAGAAATTAAGAGTGGCGTAAATCTTGCTTCTGACAAAAAAACTATTAGAATTTCGGTTAAAGACTCGGGTATAGGTATTCCTAAAGATGTTCAGAAAAAACTATTTCAAAAATTTAGTCAGGCGGATTCTTCCACAAGCAGAAAATATGGTGGTACGGGCTTAGGTTTAGCTATTTGTAAGCAATTATCCGAAATGATGGGTGGGGAAATTGGCGTAGAAAGCGAAATGGGTGCAGGTTCCACTTTTTGGGTAAACCTAAACTTAACTGCATGTAATGGTGGGCTTGAAATACCTGAAAAAAAATCTATTGTAACCAACAACTTGCAAAGCGTTAGAGTTTTAATTGTTGATGATTTAATTGTAAACGCCACAATTGTATCGGAGCAATTGGAAAAATATGGCATGAGATGTTATTCGTGTGCAGATAGCACTAAGGCAATGGATATGCTAATAATGATGAAAGAGCAGGGAAGCCCTATTCAAATTGTAATGCTGGATTATATCATGCCAAATCTTGATGGCGCTGAGCTTGCAAAGCAAATTAAAGCTGTGAACTCACCAGTAAAAGATGTTGCTTTAATCATGCTGACCTATGCAGAAAATGAAGATTTAGTAACAATGCTAGCTTCAATCGGTGTATCGGCATATATATTTAAGCCAATTAAAACTCAATATTTAATTGAAACAGTCAGTAAGGTTTGGGAATCTGTACAGACTGACTATAAAGGTTGAATTTCTGTTTATGATCCGAACATTATAGTAAATTAGGTTTAATTTGATATGCGTCATTTCCTCACTCATGTAGGCATATCTACATTTCGTTCGTTATTCCTGTGTCAAATTGAACCTAATTTACTATAACTTTTATAAGCAAATGATGATAGCTTTCAAGTTACGGTTTCAAATATTGAAAAATATTAAGGGGTATAAAGCCCCTTAATATTTTGTATAGTTATACTACTGAAATATCAGGTGCATCAATAGCTTTCATACCAACAACATGATAGCCTGAATCTACGTGAAGGTTTTCACCTGTTGTTCCTAATCCTAAACCACTTAATAAATACAGTGCTGCCCCGCCAACTTCAGAGATTTTTGTATTACGTTTA
Organism: Alphaproteobacteria bacterium 33-17; assembly: GCA_001897445.1. Taxonomy (NCBI): domain Bacteria; kingdom Pseudomonadati; phylum Pseudomonadota; class Alphaproteobacteria; species Alphaproteobacteria bacterium 33-17. The sequence goes on from MKSX01000005.1 coordinate 8,216, forward strand.
AGCGGTGAGTTATATTCATTCCACTTTAAAATATACCTAAAATCACCAATTCCAGATGCAGCAAGTGTTTTAATGGGACCTGCAGAAATAGAGTTTACACGAATATTATATCTACCTAAATCCATAGCTAAGTATTTAACACTTGTCTCGAGTGCAGATTTAGCAACACCCATAACATTATAGTTTGGCATAACTTTTTCAGCGCCGTAATATGTAAGAGTTACAAGACTACCACCATCTGTCATAAGGCGTTTTGCATGCCTTGCTGCTAAGGTAAATGAGTAAACAGATATGTTCATAGTAAGTAAGAAATTATCAAGCGATGTATCAACGTATTCACCCTTAAGTTCTTCTTTATTAGAATATCCAATAGCATGTACTAAAAAGTCAATTTTACCCCATTTCTGCTCAATTTCATTAAATGCAGCCTCAACAGATGCTTCGTCAGATACATCGCACTGAATCATCAAAGGATTGTTGCCAAGTTCAGCAGCTAATTTTTCAACTCTCTTAAGTAAAGCCTCACCCTGATAAGTAAAAGCAATTTCAGCACCCTGCGCATGTAAAGACTGAGCAATACCCCAAGCAATAGACTTATCATTAGCCACGCCCATAATAACGCCCCTTTTACCAGCCATCAACTCACCCTTAGGATAATACTCTTCATTCATAGAATCCATAATAAACACCATATAAAAATTCATAATAATATGATGTAAAATAGCAATTATTTCCAAATAATCAAGAATATACCTTCGATAAATCAAAAATTGGTTCGTCATTTCCTTACTCATGTACCTTATTAGTACATTTCGTTCGTCATTCCTGCCACTTTTGGATTTATCTTTGGTCTATGGTAGTTACGGGGTGGTGAAAGTTGGTTCGTCATTTTCTTGTGCATAGTACTTATTAGTAAATTTCGTTCGTCATTCCTGCCACTTTTGGATTTATCTTTGGTCTATGGTAGTTACGGGGTGGTGAAAGTTGGTTCGTCATTTTCTTGCGCATAGTACTTATTAGTACATTTCATTCGTCATTCCTGCCACTTTTAGATTATAGTCCCTAAGGTTTTCTAGTGTTTTCGCCTCTTTCAGATCTGTTTGGAGATATGTTTGGGGTGGAGTTTTGTTTCTGCTTTAATTGATTGAGCGCATCTATATGATCACGGGAAAGGGTGGGGCTAGGTTTTTCCCCTAAATCTGGCTGATGTGTAGGATTGTTTGATTTGCTGCCTGCAACTGCCGCTGTAACTGTTATTGATACGGCCGCGGATACAGCTCCGATGATTGCCTGGGTTGCAACTGTAAATGCTGCAAATCCAGTAAAATAAATGCCAGCAGCAATAATTGCAGCACATGTAATAAATATAGCTGCTGCAAATAATATTGTACCCAGCACACCAAAACCAGATGATTTACCTTGATTTGCTGAAGGCTTTTGTATTTGAGGTTTAGGTGGGGCTACTGTACTTACTGGTTTTAATTGTGGTTCAGAAAAGCGGTTTGAAGTATTGATGTTGTTGTTTAAATTAGGAAAATGCTGCTTTAATTGCTCTGGTAATATTTCAGAAGCTGATCTGTTAGTATTCTCATCAGGCTGCGCTAAAGGTGCTGGAGGGGCTTCTTGTACGTCGTTTAGCGGTGGTGCAGATGGAACTATACTTGATGCCATATCTTCAGGTACAATAATAATATCCTCTAGTTCTGGTGCTGACGGTGCAGGAGCAGGAGCTGGCTGCACAACATTATTTACAGGTGCCTGCGCATTTTGCTGAAGTTGTAATGTAAACTGATACTGTTTTGTAGATACATCAAGCATGTATTTTCTGATATCGAAATAGCTACCATCTTTAAAAGCTGCATTATTTGCTTCTAAGGTAGATTTTGAAAGATCAGCAACCTGAGCTGCCTGAAGTCTATTTTCTTCATCTAGAATATTTTGATGATGCTGTATTAGAGCAAGGTCAGATAAATAATCGCCTGGATTATCACGCAGATAAGTTTCTTTAACATTTTGGACTATGCTTTGTAATTGTATGAGTCTTTGCGGAATAATAAATTGATTTATATCAATATCATGTTCAAGGTTATTTTGTATTCCCATTACAGGATTATGATACATTAACCCAATCAGCTCATTTGGTGTAATTTCGTAGCTTTCTAAAAGCTTAAAATAAATTCTGGAATATAATAACTGGATACTTTTTTCAGTATAGTATACCAAATCAGGATCTTTAATGCTGATATCTCTTGCAATTAATATTGCGTTTATAGTGCTTACAGCGCCACAAACTTTATTTTCACCCTGACCAAGTTTGTTGGGGCTATAGATTATAAATAAATCATCACCACTTCGTTCAACTCCACCAGAAGCTAAATGTGCCTTTTTGCATATTTCTTTAACAGTATCTATGTGTTCTGGCACAAGATTCTCGGTAATAAGAGAATTTAAATATGAAATGATATATTCATTACCAACTTTTTTTACTACAATACTAAACCAGTGTTCTCCAGGTCTGTTGCTATTATTAAATATAAAAATATTATTTTGACCTGAGTTTATGTTATTAAATATGTCATTATAATCATGTAAGTTGTTTACATCTATACTTGAGTACTGATCTTTAACATCTTGAAAGTAAGTTGGCGTAAATTTGAAAGGGTCAACAATAGGATAGAAAACTGAGTTAAAAACCTTAAGATCGCCTGTTTGATAAATATTATGAAGAGCTTTGCTGATGTCTTCAGCATTGATTAAATATCCTGGTCTTAGAATTGGATTATTTGAGTTTAACATGATTTATAAACCCTTGGAATTGCTTTGGATATTCTTTGGTTTTGAATCTTTTTTTAATCCTTCTTGTAGCATAGATTCAATTGGTTTGTGATGTAGGCTTGTTAATGCTTTTTGCTGAGCAAGCTGTTCAAGAGCTTCTGTAATTCTTGAACTTGAAGGATGTTCATTTTTTATTTGATTATCAATACACTCTCTATATAATTTCTCAACTATAGGCGCAAAAATATTTGGATCATTGACTCCAACTTCTTCAAATAAAGCAACTGTATTTTTTATTGTTTTATGAAATGGGTTATGGTCACTAAACATTGAATTTGTATTAGGATAATTGAATACTTTATGTAAAGCTATTTCATCTGCTGCAGCATATGCCGTATTTGAAATATTAGTTTTATGACCTGCCCAACTTAAAAAAGAGGTCATAATCATGTGGCAGCTAATAATGCTATATTTTGCTGGTAGCATGCTTTGAAAATGCTTTTGATTTTGTTTTATTCCATCACTAAGTTTCTTTATTTGATCCTTACTTAACATAATACTACCTTTGTTTTACTGGAGATTTAAATGCATTGTTATTTAACATATTTGATGTGTTTTCTTCTATTACTTGTGTAACCATATTTGCTGTTTTTTCTGTATATTCATTTAGCATTTCGTTAAGCTTATATTCTGGAATTTTGTCTCCAGGATACTTTTTGGCTTCTTTTTGGATAGCATGAGTTATATCAATTGCTCCTTTACCTACCTGGTAAACTAAGTCTTCTACTAATTCTGTGCTAGCTACAACAGTACCAGGTAAAGTTTTAAGAACAGTAATAGCAAGCTCTAAGGGAGTTGCAATTTGCTTTTTTAATTTGGGTGATGCCGCTTCAAATAATCCGTCAAGTGAACCAGAAATGAATGGCATAAGTCCTAAGCCCTGTAGGTTTCTGAAACTAGGATTTTCTCTTGCCATCTCAATTTCAATGTTATTTAGGGTTTTTTCAATGTTTTTTTCAGCTAAAGATATATTTTTTCCTAATGTATTTGTAATACTTTCGTATACATTTGGCGAAAAGTTTGCAGAGTTAAAGTTATTGCTTTTTAGTGTATTTTCAGCATCTTTAGTGACCCTATTTCTTTTGTTTTCAGATCTTAGGCGCTCAATAACCTTTAAATGTGTGCCGTTAAACACCATATTGCCATATGCTGCAACATCTAGTATGCCTTTAGCAGCGCCAATATAACCACCAACTTTTGCAGCTGATTTTGCCATTCCAATGCTACCAGAAAACATTTTATTAACTTCTTGTATCATTTGGCTTTTTTTAACTTTATCTTTTGTAGCATTTACAGCTTTTACGGTATTGGCTGTCAGTTGCTGTGCTACTGTTCCTTCTTTAAAGCCGGCATTTTCAAGTTGAGATGCTAAGGTTTCTTTTTGTTGAAGGTTTTTAATTTTAGCATCTTTTAAAGCTTTTTCTAACTTTTCAACTTCTTTATCGCTTTGGGTTACTTTGATTTTTTGTTGTTCAATTTCTGCTTGTAGCTTAACCTTATCTTTTAGATTATCATTTTTGCGAGCAGTTTTAGAACTGTTATCAATATATTCTGCAGCCTTTGATTCAATTTTTGCAGTAGTATATTGTCTTGAGGTGCTATTCGCTGCAGAACGACTTAATTTTTCTAAAACCCTAGTTTGAAGTTGGCTTGCAAAACGTTGCTGTATTGATTTCATAGTATAACCCAAATTTATGATGTAAACTTGATTATATTGTACCATGTTTATGTTAAAAAATTAACTATTTTGTTAGTATGATGTGTTTCTTTTTGCCAACTGAAAGCTTAATCCTTGATTTTGCAGAAAAAATACTATCGGTAATTTTATAAAACTCATCAGTTACCGGCTCGTCATCTAGCCTTACCGCACCAGCTTTGATATGTCTTTTAGCCTCACCATTGCTATCAGCTAAGCCTGATTGTTTAATGGCATCATAAAGCATTGGTTCGCCGTCAATTTTGAACTCTGGTAAACCTTCTCCGCTTTTAGCTGCATAAAATGTGTTTAAAGCTGTTTGATGGGCTTGCTCAGCTGCTTCCCTACCATGACAAAGGCTTGTAGCTTCATTTGCAAGTAATACCTTGAAATCATTGATATTTTTATCAGATTTTTCAAACTCAGCGATTTCTTGGACTGGAATATCTGTAAAGTAACGCATAAATCTGAAAACGTCACGGTCGTCAGTATTGCGCCAGAACTGCCAGTAATCATAAGCAGGTAAGAATTCGCTACTAAGCCATACAGCGCCATTTGCAGTTTTACCCATTTTTGAGCCATTGGCTGTAGTGATTAGCGGCGTTGTAAGACCATAAGACTCTTTACCGCCCATTTTTCTAACTAAGTCAACACCGTTAATAATATTGCTCCACTGGTCGCTACCACCAATCTGAACGCGGCAGTTTTCTGCTTTATTAAGGTGCATAAAATCATAAGCCTGAAGTAACATATAGTTAAACTCAAGGAATGACAGGTTTTGCTCTCTCTCTAACCTTATTTTAACACTATCCATTGCAAGCATACGATTTACTGAGAAAAGTGAGCCATAGTCACGTAAGAATTCTATATATTTCAGATCTTTAAGCCAGTCATTATTATTTACAACTTTTGCGCTGTTTGCTGTATTCCCAAAGGAAATAAACTGTGCTATTGTATTTTTAATACCGTCAAAGTTCTCCTGAATAAGTTCGTCTGTAAGTAATTTTCTAGCTTCATCTCTTCCTGAAGGGTCACCGATTTTAGTGGTTCCGCCGCCAATTAAGACTAATGGCTTATGTCCATGCTTTTGTAAAAGCTTAAATAACATGATTTGCATCAGGCTTCCCACATGCAACGTCTTAGCAGTACAGTCAAAGCCAATATAAACTGTTACGCTTTCTTCAGCAAAAAGCTTATCAAGGGATGCAAGGTCAGTTGACTGATAATAAAACCCGCGAGCAACAAATTCTTTAAGAAATGCACTTTTTAAGTTATTTGTATCTATATCAGCTTGACTCATGCTTAACCCTCTAATTATAATGAAAATAAATATAATAAATTTCGCAAATGCAATTTAAACCCTTACAGCTTATTTATCAAACAATTTCTACAGTTTGTGATAATCATTTGATAGATAATAAGCAGATATTTAATGAAGGCGGCAAAGCGGTTATGTCATCGGTTCTTTGCAACTTATTGAATGATAATGAAAAAACAGATAAAGAAGCATGCCAATTGCAAGCTGATAAGTGGTCACAAAATCTTAAAAATTTCTTAAATGATAAGAAAAGCGTAGATATTATTATGGAGATGCCTCAGTCAGAGAGGGGTATTTATGCTAGTTTCATAGCATTCGGTAATAAAAAAGGTCAGAATCAGCACTTAGAAGCAACAGTTGATTTCGCAGTAGATTTGATTGCAGATGAAGTGTTAGAAGGTGAACTTGATCTCGATATTTATAGTAATGAAGAAGAAGCAAAGCTTGCTGTAAAGGAAAAACTTAAAGAAAAAATCCGTGATTTTATTATGGGTCTTTTAAGCGAAGAACTTGGGCAGGATTATTACGAAGATTTAGGGCAGTTGGTTGCAATTATTAAGAACCGTAAAAAAGTGTCTAGCCAAATACAGTCTATGCTTCAGCTTGCTATCCAAAATCAGCTCAAGCTTTCTAAAACAAAACTATCTAAAACTAGTTTACTAACAGCCATTACTGCTGGTGCATTCGGCTTGGGTGTAGGGTTATTTGGAGGGTTTTCACTAATTGACGTTGTATTGCCGCTTTCATTCGGGATATCTGGGGCAATAATAGGTAAAGAGTTTCTTAAAATTAATCAGATTAATAAAAAACAGCCCAAAGATCTGCATCCGAATGATTTGAATGTTAACCTTGATCCTATTCAAAAAACAGAACTTCAGTCTGAGATGCGCAAGCAAAAGAAGGCAAAAAAACTAAACAGGCTATTTGCTTCGGAAGAAATGAAAGAAGCAGCGAAAGATTTTCAGATTCATGCAAGTGTTAAGGGCGTATTTTCTAATGAAGTGGATTACTCAATATCTAAAGTAAGCGCAAGGGACAAAAGTCAAAGTCAGCAGGTTGAGAAAAATAATAATGGTGGTGCTGGCGGACGTAAATTGTAATATTTAAAATTTAATGATGTATACCGCCACTTATACCTGTTTTCTTGTCGTCTAGTATACGTGGTGTAGCAGTTGGTGCAGCAATACTATGTCTCCTTTTATGGTTAGTTTTGTCTGCAGCATATTTTTTAGCAAATTTTCCTTTGCTTTCCTGTTGTTCTTTAAATTTTGCAGCGTAATCATCAATTTGTTTGTAATATCCTGTATACTCAAAGTAATTTCTTTTAAAGTAATTTTGTATACTTCTTAAGTTATCTTTCATTGAAGACTTTGAATAGGTCTTTGCTACACTTTGTTTATGTTTATCAATATCTTTTAAAAATTCATCCACTTTTTTAGGATCAACTTTTCCATCAGCACCTGTAACATACTTATCAAATTTTTCAGTTATTTTTTTATTCATTCCAGATATTATGTACTGATCTTCAAACATATCTCCTAAAATTTTTAGAAACTCATCTTTTGCAACAGGATCATCGTCCATAGCTTTAATTTTTGGTATAAACTCGGCGAAACTTTTATATATTTTTTCTACAGCTTTTCTTTTATTTTCATGATTATTGTATATAGTTGCAGCGGATGATGCCCACCCAACACCTGCTGTAAAAAATGCCCACTTTGCTATTCCTAAAGGACTCGAAAAAAATAGCATACCAATTTCAGCGGCATTGGCTATCCCATAATGTTTAATAAATTTTTTCCCAAGATAACCTGCCTTGTGATGTCTTGCTATTCCTGGAATTATAATTTCTTCTCCATTTTTACCTTTTTCTTTTGTATCTTTAAGCTCATTTTCGTAAATCGCCTGTTTAGTCATTATTCTATAAAATTTGTTTGATATACCTTTTTTATACCTTAAGCCGTTTTCTCTGTATTGCTCAAGATCCTTAGTAGTAAACAGTATTTTTTCTGCAAGAAATTCAGTTTTCTTTACTTTTTGAGAGTCATATTCTTCTTTGCTTATTTGACTTTTATTGGCATTTTCACGCTTGATGAGTTTATCTGAAATGCCTTCAAGTATCTCTAGTGCTTTCTCATTTCTCTCGCGCGTTCTGACTGGTGCTTTCATCACCTTTGCGATTTGTCTTTCTTTTTGATTTATTTTATAGTTATAAGCTAAGGAAGTTGCTGACCCTATTACTGTAACAGCAAGAGATAATATAGGAACTAGTAAAGTAACACCAGTGGCTGCAGTAGCCGCTGTAATCGCTAACATAACAACCGAAAAAGCAAATCCAACAATTGCCAAAGAAATTGGGTTTGCTAAAAACTTTTTTACAGGCTCAATATAGTCCTTAAAAAAGTTTGGCTTTTTTATGTTCTCAGGTTTAGTATCTGGCACTGCTATACTCCTCTCTGAATAAATAATCTGGAGAGTCTAAAATTAAAAATAGTTAAAATATTAATAATTTTATTATAACTTATATTTTTAGCAGTATCAATACTAAGAATATCAATATTTAAAATATTTTGTATGTAGTTGATATATATAGAATTTTACTGAGTAAGATATTGTATAACATCAGTATTTTTAAAGTCATGTGGAAAAGCTGTAATAAGCTTCATGTTTTCGTCAAAAAGAAACATTATTGTGGTGTGATTAACGGTATAAAGGTCAGGATTTTCTGCATTTTCTACTTTAGCGGCATATACTTTGAACTTCTTAACAATATCGTTAATTTGTTCCTTTGTGCCTGTTAAGGCTTTAATATGCGGATCAAAATTAGTCATATATTCTGATAAAAGCTGTTTAGTGTCTCTTTCAGGATCTACGGTTACAAAAACAACATTTAACTTATCTACTTGATTTTTAGGCATTTCATTAAGAAGTAAGGTCAAATTGTTCAAAGTTGCTGGGCAAAAATCAGGACAAAATGTATATCCAAAATATAAAAGCGTTTTTTTACCATGTAGGGATTTGTCTGTAACTACTTTACCATGCTGATCAATTAACGAAAAACTTCCACCAACTTCAGTATTGGCGTTAGCAAGGTGAACGTTAATTAATAGTATTATTATAAACTTAAGCATATACCAATTTCCTGAAAACGTCTTCTAATGAAGGCGTTTCAATTTTAAAATCGACTATTTCAGTAAACCCTGTGAATATGTCATTTATAACCTTACTATTTGGTATGTCAGAATTTACAGTAATGGTTAGTGTATTTTCAAAGGCATCTACTGTATATTGCCTTAAAGCATTTGGCACTTGCTGAAGCGAACCTAATTTAACCACAAACTTTTTACTTGTGTACTTTTGTATAAGATTACATGTAGTATCTTTTGCAACAATTTCGCCTTTGTTAATCATTGCTATTTGATCACATAGCATTTCGGCTTCTTCTAAGTAATGGGTTGTTATAATAACTGTAGTGCCTTTTTCCTTATTAAGCTCTTTAATATAATCCCAAAGGTTTTGCCTTAGTTCAATATCTACCCCTGCTGTAGGTTCATCAAGTATTACTAGTTCTGGCGAATGCACCAAAGCTTTCGCAACAAGAAGCCTTCTTTTCATGCCGCCAGATAAAGCATGGGTTAAAGTATTCTGCTTTTCAACAAGATTAAGCCTTTCTAAAAGCTCTTTTATCTTTTTGCTGCTATTTTTAACGCCATAATAACCTGCATAATACTCAAGAATTTCTTTTACGCTAAAGAAAGAATCCAGCATTAATTCCTGGGGTACTACGCCAATTTTATAGCGGGTGTCGATAAATTTATTATCAAGATCAAGACCGCAAATTTTAACTCTACCAGAGGTTTTAATTGTTAGGCCTGCCAAAATATCAATAGTAGTTGATTTGCCAGCCCCGTTGGGTCCTAATAAAGCAAAAAAACTACCTTTTTCGACTTGTAAGTTTAGGTTGTTTAAGGCGATTTTTTCTTGTTTATCTCCTTTGTAAACTTTCACTAAATCTTTGATATCTAAAGCTAGCATATTTTATTACTCTGAAAAACTAACCTCTTTTTGTTTGAGAAGCTCCATAAGCTCACCATCCTGATACATTTCTTTAACAATGTCACAACCGCCCACAAACTCACCTTTTACATATAACTGAGGAATAGTTGGCCAGTCTGTATAAGCTTTAATAGCTTCTCTTATTTCCTGATCTTCTAAAATATTTACATCGTAAAACTCTACGTTAAGCTTTTTTAAGATAGCAACTACAGTCGCTGAAAAGCCACACATAGGCATATCTTTATTGCCTTTCATGTAAAGTACAACTTCATTATTGTTGATTTGACTTTCGATTTCTGCAAATAATTCTTCTTGAGTGCGAGACATGATTTAACCCTCTGTTTTTGTTGTAATTTTTAATGCATGAAGATCACCACCTAATATGGTTTTTAAGGCTTCATTTACCATTTTATGCTGCATAACACGCGGTTTGCCTTTAAAATGCTCTGATGTAATGGTAAGAGACCAATGGTTATTATCACCCACCATATCTATAAGTTCCCATTTAGCATCTGGCATGTTTTTTGTAAGTAATTCAGATATTTGATCGTATGATACAGGCATATTCCCTTCCTTATAATTAAGTGTAATATATCCAAAGTTTTTTGATAAATCTATTCTAATTTACATTTTATTCTAATTTCTAATTTACATTTTATTCAGGCTTCTAATTTACATTTTATTCAGGCTTCTAATTTACAATATTTCTGTTATATGGGCTTTCAAGCGCAAAACTTGGTATTACAGCTATTACTATATCACCTGTGTCGATATTCAGCATTTCATAGTTGCCCGCCATAATTGCTGAAGATGTTCTGACGCTAACCTTGCTGGTATATTCGTAAGACTCACCAGGGTTAATAACGGGTTGTTCGCCAACAACGCCATAACCGTAAACCTCTTCAACACAGCCATCTGAATCGATAATATTCCACATTCTTGCAACTAATTGATGGGGATTATTTGTCTGATTTTCAATAATAATTTTATATAACCATATGAATTCCAGATCTTCTGGAAGAGAATGGTCATGGTCAAAAGTTGGGATTGCAGTAATAACTATGCCATCAGTATCATTTACAAATTTATATAATGTCTGCTTTTCCATATTTACCGCTTATCAAATTTAAGGGTGTTATACCACCCTTGAACCCGCTAGTCTAGCTGAGATTTATTAAAATCTGAGTATATTTTATTATTTTCAATTTACAGATAAAAATCCTCTTGAATTAATACTTTAGGAGAGTATACTATTAAACGCTAAATTATTAAACATAGTATAACATGCTTGCATCAGTAAGATATTTTTTTCTCGCCTTTGTGGTTATGATTTCCGTGGGTCTCAACCTGGTTGGGTCATACATCAGAGCCGCACATATGAATACTTCATTTGAAGAAATTTTACCAGTTAGCAATTCTAACTTACAAAATTTGTACGGTAAATACCTATGGACTGGTTTTGGTCCTTACCTAAAAACCTTATTTCCAACACCTCTTCAACTATGGTCAAATGATAAAAACTTGGCAGTTTTCAGCGAATATAGCAAAAGAATTACAGATGAAGTTAAGCTAACCAAGTTATCAATTAAAACCACTCAGGGCATACAGTTTTTAGATTCAAATAATATTGATATTTCAGAAATTGATTTCTCTATACTTGACAAAATATGCATGCATTTTATGGATGAAAAATATTCTGTCACAAATAGTAAAGCATTTCAAAAAGCTGTACTCGGGTCTATTCAAAACCGAATTATTCATGGCGTTGTAAAAGAGAATGGTGTAGATAAAAAAGCGTTTTTTATTAAAGCACTTATTCCAATTTCTAATACAAATCAAACAGAAGCAGTTATTGAAGTTTACTACGATATTACGGCTTCCTGGAAGCAAATGTATAACATTCAGATTGGTGTAACTGTAATTATTCTGGCAATTATAAGCGTTATTTTTGTTATACTTGCTATGACTTCTATCAAAGCGCAGAAAATTATTAACAAACAAATTGAAGTAAACCTGGAGCTGGAAGAAGCGAAAAAGAAAGCCGAAGAACTTAGTAATCAAAAATCAATGTTCCTGGCTAATATGAGTCATGAGCTTAGAACCCCACTAAACTCGATTATTGGTTTTTCCGATATCATTAGAAACGATAGTTTGGGTAGCCTAGGCAATCCACAATATCAGGAATATGGTAATGACATTCATTCATCGGGAACTCATTTATTGAGTCTAATTAATGATATTCTTGATTTTTCTAAAGCAGAAGCAGACAGGCTACAAGTTGAGCAAATCGAAGTTGACTCTATAAAAATGATAAAACAATGTATTCGTATTGTTAAGCCAAAAGCAGACGAAGCAAAAATTACTATTACCGATAATTCAGGTGATAAACATTATATATTAAATGCCGACCCTAAGCGCCTGAAGCAAGTGTTTTTAAATATAATGTCTAACTCTATTAAATTCACCCCTGAAAATGGTGAAGTTAGAGTAGATGTTGTTGCTAACGATAATGATAAAATTATTAAGATCCAGATATCTGATACTGGAATCGGAATTGCCCCGAAAGATATAGCAAAAGTAATGCAGCCATTTGTACAGGTTGAAAGCTCATTAAGTAAGAAACATGCAGGTACTGGGCTTGGTCTGCCGCTTACAAAAAAGCTGGTTGAGCTGATGAACGGTAAATTTGAGATAACCAGTGAAGTTGGGCTTGGCACAACTGTAACTCTCACATTCAGTTTTTTAAGCTCAGCGTGATTATAGTGAAAGAAATTTTGAGGGTGAATGTTATTAACAACCCAAATTTGCTTTCTAAAGCATTTACGCTACCTAATTCAGGCAAACTTCTTCACAATTGTAGAAGTTCAAAGTTTTGGTGACGGAAAAGGGTTGACAATAAGGATGTCTGAAAGGGTTATAATAAGGAAGGAAT
>MKSX01000006.1 GCA_001897445.1 Alphaproteobacteria bacterium 33-17
CTAAAGTTATATTAAAAAACTCCTTCCTTATTATAACCCTTTCAGACATCCTTATTGTCAACCCTTTTCCGTCACCAAAACTTTGAACTTCTACAGCAATGACCTTAACTGTTGATTTGGAAAGACTTTGAGATTATAGTTTTTTAAAGTTGAGGTTTGTATAATTTACTCACTCACTTAGGCTTGCTAGACTACTCTCTGCATTCCCGTACCATATTCAAATACTTCAACTTAATATATCCATAGCCAAAAAATAAAAAAAGGCGCGAATTATATTCACGCCTTTTTTAGTATATAAGTAGCTTTTAGTAAAATTATGCTTGCTCTAATGAGTCAAAGCTTACTACGCTTACGAAACGTCTGTTTTTAACGCCTCTAGAGAACTTTACAATACCATCTACTAATGAGAATACTGTATGATCACGACCAAGACCTACGTTTTTACCAACGTGGAATTTTGTTCCTCTTTGACGAACAATAATGCTTCCAGCTAAAACAGCTTGACCATCATGTCTTTTAACACCAAGTCTTCTACCAGCTGAGTCACGACCGTTCTTGGAACTACCACCTGCTTTCTTCTGTGCCATTCATTTAACTCCTAATTTGCAGCGATATCTGTAATTCTTACGAATGTCACTTGTTGACGGTGACCATTCTTACGACGATAATGCTGACGACGTTGTTTTTTGAATACTATGATTTTCTTGTCTTTTTCCTGAGAAATGATTTCAGCTTTAACATAAGCACCATCAATTACAGGGTTACCAATAACAATACTACCGTTTGAATGATTACCGATCATTAAAACGTCATCGAGTTTAACTTCAGCACCAGGATTTCCTGCAATTTTCTCAAGTTTAACAACATCATTTGTGTTAACTTTATACTGCTTATTACCTGATCTGAATATAGCATAAAAATTGTTATTCATTGCTTTCCTTCAAAATAGAATATTTTAGACTGCTAAATGTATAGCGGGTTATTCGCATAATGTCAATGGACTTTAGCACTTATTTTGCACTTTTTGCCTTTTTTATTTGCCTGAAGGATTTTGCTTTGTTTTTCAAATGCTTTTCTTCAGCCCTTGCAATTACAAGTGAGTCACTTTCTACTGTTTTTGCAACTACTGATCCTGCTCCTATTATAGAACCCTCTCCTATATTGATAGGTGAAATGATGCAAGAATTGGATCCTACAAATACATTATCGCCAATTTCTGAGTTATATTTATTAAACCCATCATAGTTACATACAATAGTACCTGCACCAATGTTTACATTCCTGCCAATTTTAATATCCCCTAAGTAAGCTAAATGATTTGCTTTGGAATTTTCATTTATTTCAGCATTTTTTGCTTCTACAAAGCTTCCTAAATGCACATTTTCATGTAATACAGTCTTCGGTCTTACTCTTGCATATGGTCCAACTATGGCGTTTTTACCTATTTTACAATCTTCTAAATATGAAAATGACCTGATAAGCGCCCCATTTTCAATTCTAGCACCCTTTTTAATTTGTACATTAGGCTCAATTTCCACGCCTGACTCTATATATATGTTATAGTCAAAATATGATGTTTCTGGGTTATATATGGTTACGCCTTTAGTAAATAACTGATTTACAATTCTTTTTTGCAATACTTTATCAGCAATATCCCTTTCTTCCTGTGAATTTACGCCTAAAAACTCTTCTTTGGTACCTACATAATAAAGTGATTTACGCTTCATTGATTCTAAAACCTTTACAACATCTGTAAGATAATACTCGTTTTTGTTATTATTATTCGATATTTTACCAAGCGCTTCTTTTAAATATTTTGACTCTACTATGATAATACCTGAATTACAGTGCGGTATTTGAGAATCTTTATCCTCAAAATATTCAACAATATCAACAACATATTCATCAGCGACCAATAGCTTTCCATATTGATTGCTTTCTTCCATCATAAAGCAAAACACCATACATGATGCATTACTATGACTTCTGAGGCTTTCTATACCGCTTTTAATAGTAGCCTCTGTAATGAGCGGAGTGTCGCCATATAATATAATAGTGTAATCTGTATTTAAATCCATTGGATCTGCTGCACATCTTACGGCATGCGCAGTACCTAATTGTTCTTTTTGTGTATATGTTTTGATACCAAATGACTCAATATACTGATTTAGCTGTAAATTTTCCTCATTTATTACCGCTGCAACCTCAATAGCCTTCAATGCTTTTGCAAGCTGAATAGGATAATATACCAAATGTTCGCCTGCAATCTTATGCATTAGTTTTGGCACATTATTTTTCATACGAGTACCCTTACCCGCTGCTAATATTATAACTGAATATTGACTTTTACTTGGTTTTGACGTCATGATGCTAAAAACATTTAAGTTATTGAAAATTATGGATGATATAAATTTTATAGTGATTTTACTTGGTGCCGTAAACTTAATTTTAGTTATTGCTGTTATTTTTTTAGTCAACAAGCTAATGAAGGCAAGCAGCGATAATATCAAATTACGTAGCTATATAGAAGCAAAAGCAGAGCAGGAAGCAAACCTAGAGAAAGTTAAGCATGATTCCATAGATACTGCAAAAGCCGCTATTTTTGATATTAGTAACAAGATATCTGAAAACTTACTGAACCTTCACAAGCAAGAACAAAAACAGTTTAGCGAAGTTAATAATAAAACTATATCAGACCTTACAAAGCAACTTAATGAAGACGTTATAAATATATCCAAATCAGTATCTTATTTAGCTGAAAAGGTAAAGGATTCTGGTAGCGAAGTAAATTTAATAAAAAGAGCGCTTTTATCTCCTTCTTATGTTGGGCAGGTTTCAGAAACCACATTAGAAAATATATTAAAATCGATGGGACTTATTCCCAATCTTGATTATTTTATTCAGCTCACTGTTGGAACTGATATTAAACTTCGCCCTGATGCAGTTGTAATGCTTCCCGGCAATAATGTTATGATTATTGACTCTAAAGCATCTAAGCACTTTTTTGAGATGTTTCAGGAAAATTCTACCGATAAAGATTCCGGGAAGTTTTTAGATTCAATGAATACGCATTTAAAGCAGCTTTCCGCTAAAGATTATAAAGAATCAGTTAGAAAATATCTTGATAAAACAATGCCAAATCATAAAACAGAGCATATGTCACTGCTAATGTTTCTGCCTAGTGAGTCAATGCTTGAAAAACTTTCGGAGCTTGATAAAACATTTTATACTAAAGCATGGGAAATTGATGTATTCCCTGTAGGTCCTTCTGGGCTTGTAAATATTTTATCACACGCTAAATATGTTATTAGTGAGTCTAAAAAGGCTGAATATGCAGAGCATATTATTGTGGAGGTTAATAAAATTATTAGCTCACTTTCAGGATTATTAGAATACTCTCGTAAAGTTGGTGCAAATATCAAAACCCTTGCACAGAATTATGATAAAATGGCTGCATCTTTTAATGGTAACTTACTACCAAAAATCAAAAAGGTTAAAAATTATGGCATTGGCGGCACTACTCCACTTAGTAATATTGAGCGCTATCAGATAGTTGATAATAGTAACAATGAAATTGAAATTGCCGCTTTAGAAGAAGCAGAGTAGATAATTTAAAATTTACTTGCATAAACTTAATTAAGGTTTTAAAACATTATATGCAACAAAAAATAGGGGTTTATCATACTTAGGTCCTTGCCAAATTATTTAACATTATCTCGTATAGTAATCATACCATTTGTTGTATTACTATATTACATGGGATTTTGTAAATTATCCGCAAGCCTATTTGCCTATGCCTGCATTACCGACTTTCTTGATGGTTATCTTGCCCGCCATTATTCCTTACAATCTAACTTGGGTAGAACCTTAGACCCTATTGCTGACAAACTTTTAGTTGGCGCAGTTATAATAATGCTGGTTAACTTTGCTCAAATTAACATAATTCCTGCAACTGCTATTATTTGCCGCGAAATTTTAGTTTCAGGGCTTCGTGAATTTTTAGCAGAAATACGCGTAAGCGTTCCTGTATCTAACCTTGCTAAAATCAAAACCGGCGTTCAAATGGTTGCTCTATTTATTCTGATTCTAGGTGAAGAAGGTACAGGTAGTAAGATGGTTCCTATTATCGGAGATGTATTTATTTGGATTGCAGCTATGCTTACTATAGTTACAGGCTATGCATATGTACGCTCAGGTGTTAAGTATCTGGTTTAAATAAAATTTCTTTACAATTGCCTTATAATTTAAAAATTCACCCAGTATTATTCCCCTGATTAATTATTAAAAAAAACTTTACAAATAGTTAACAGCACCTTAATAAAATAAAAAATTATTTTATTAGGTACCTAAATGACAAAAAGAAAAGCTACAAATGATGAAAATAATCGTCCTGAAAAAAAAAGCCAAACATAATTTAACAATATTAAGTACTTCTGATAGCACAGCTGTAGTCACGTATAGAGAATTATCTAAGCTAACTAATAACTCAATATTTCAAGATGTTAAAAACCTGCACATTATAATGGGGTCTAAAAAACCTAAAAAAGAGTTCAAAAACATAATTTTTCTCTTCACTTTCCAAATCTTGTAAATGTTAATCTTGCATCATCATCGGGACATAATTTTTTGACATTTCTAAGTCAGTTTCCAAATAAAATTAAAAATCTAAAGGTTGTTGGTAAGGACTTTAAAGCACCTCCACTCACAACTGTTGACTTATCAAAATATAAAGAATTAGAAAGCTTACGCTTAAGATTTATAAAAAGTAATTTCCCTAAGGTTATTTGGCCAGAAAAAGTAAAAAAATTAGCTATAAATATAAATTCCCCAAAAGAAATGCTATATATGAAACTACAGAATTTAGATTTATCAAGTGTTGAAAAACTTTCTATTCATAATGATAGCCAGCAGTACACTATTCAACGATATGATATTAATGCCGTCAAGCATATATTCCCCAATATACAGTTTGTAAAATTATACCTTAATGTTAAGCATTTAAAGAAAATCACAACCTATAATAATAAATCAGTTATTGCCAATGACTTCGACAAAGTTACTGTCAATCAGTATCAGGGAACACATCTGAGAGAAAATACCGATATTTCTCTTTTTGATTCTCAAATAGAAATATTAATTAAAACTGGCACACAAAAAGTGACTAAACTCATTTATACGCCAGAAAAATCAGAAAAAATGAAAATTAACTTGCCTGCTTTTTTCTTTAAAGAAAATGATCAAATTGCACAATTAAAGATTCATAACGAACATAATGCAGAAGTAGAGATAGTTTATCCTGAAAACTTACTAGAAGTATTGGATATATCCAATACTATAACTCAGAATATAACAAAACTTGATTTGTGTCTGTGTAAAAATTTTGAAACTATAATTGGACTTCCAATTACATTAAAAGAACTTGTTTTATCTGAAGAAAGCTTCTACTATTTCGAAACTATTAAATTATGTAACCCACAAATAGATTGGATGAATGTCCAAGTAGTTGCCGAAGATCAAATTGTTGAAATCCCTAATGAGGAAGCAGCTAAAGCTTTATCTTACTTATCTTATGAACAAAAACCTTTAGAATCTAGAGAAGCTATTGATCAGGAAAAGGCTAGTGAGATTCTTAGAAATATGTTGCTTGCAACAAAATAATTCCTAAAAGGTATAATAGATTCAGTTCTGTTATACCTTTGTAATTAGCTCAAAACTAAGTACAAATACTGCTAAAATAATTATAGTTCCCTTAATCAGCTTACTTTTTAACACAGGATAAAAATATCCAGTGCCGTTATGATCTGATTTAATAAGCAGATACATTGGAAGCACAAGTACTATTATAACATTTACAATACCTGCAAAACTAAGCGCACTAATAAATGCATTTGGTATATAACTTGCAATTAAAAATGGCGGCACTAAAGTTACTAAAACCAATGCTACGTGTTTTTTTAGGTTTTTAGCGCTTATGTTCAGCTGCTTTTCCCATGAATCTAAAAGCCCCATACCTACACCTAAAGCAGATGTAATAATAGCTAGTACTGATACAGCCCAGATAAGCTCTTTTAAATAATTACTAGAAGCACCCTGACTGATTTTTGCAACCAGATCACCTACATCTACGGAATTATGAAGCATGTGTTTGTAAAACGCAGGGTCTGCTTGTTTCACTATTGTAATAACCCCTATAGTCCATACGATATATATTAATAGCGGCACCAGGCTTCCAAAAAAGAACGCTTTTTTGAGAATTTTAGCATCTTTATTGCAGTAATTTGTAAGGCTGTGCGAAACAATTTGGAAACCGAAAGAGGTAAATATTACAGCAATACTTTCACTAACGCTGATTAAATTTGTAGATTCTATAGCAAAATCAAATTTATATATGGCAAGCATAAGAATGCTTATAACAATACTTAAAACAGTTATCAGCCCAGCAAAAAGTATTCTGTTAGTATAATCAAGTAACTTAAGCGGCAGAGATAGTATGACTAATATTACTGAAAAATACACCCACGAAATGGCTAAATTACTAGCTTCCACGTTAAACATTGCGAGTAACTTAGAGATTACAGAAGTACCACCATATAAATATGCAGACAGAAGAGAATAAGCTAAAAGCTTTAAACAAACAATCCCCACTATTTCAGCTTTTAGACCGCCAAAATGCCTGCCAAGTAGCCCTAAAGGCTTTCCCTCACCCGCTCTTAAGTTAAGCTCTAAGGTCATAAGAGATGCAAGATATGTAACGCCCCATACAGCAATTAGCATTACCATACTCATAACAATTCCTATTTTCGCTAAAACTATTGGAAGCGCAATCATGCCCGCGCCAATACAAGTTCCTGCAACTAAACAAGTTGAGCCTATTAATTTTTTCATATCAGTTCCTGATTTTTATAGAAAAAGCCTAGATAATATCTTTAAGCTTCCAGTTAATATGGTTTTCGTTAAGATCTTTTTCAAACACCCATGTTTCCTCAATCTTTTCAGACTTTGGTTTTGGAGTTTCACCTTCTTTTCCGAGCGCTATCATTTGTTCTGTAATGAAATGTACAGAAACGCTTGCAACATCCTTATGAACATGCGCTGAAACTATGCTTGCGTCATTAAATCCGATCAATGTAATAGAGACCGCGTTTTTATAAAGGACATTATAATTAACTTCATTAGAAATTTTATTTAGTAAATTTGGTGAGATAAAATCTTTTACCTTCGATAAATCTGAACTAGAGAAAGCCTCAAGTAACATTTCAAAAAGTGCTTTTGCACCTTTTATAAAGAATGCCTCATTAAATGTTGGAAAACGCTTATGAATTGCTTCCATAGCATCAATGATTGTTTTATCGCTTGAAGTTGTAAGAGGCTGGACAACTTTAACAACATTTTCCGCCTGTTCAGGCTCACCTGAGTTAAAGTCATAAAACATGAACTCCTTAGGCATGTTTTGAGATTTTGCCTCAAGATCATCGGTTGTTTCATCTTTTTTTCCCAATATTGAATAATATTTATATGCAATAAAGGCAGCAACAATAGCAAAGAAAATAATGTCCATAGACTTATTAAATACAACAGTTAAATTAGTTATTACTAAATTGTATACTTTTTTGCGATAACAGTCTATGCACAAAAAAGAAAATTTAGCCGTTATAAAAAAACGTTATAATATAAAATCCTGAAATTACAACTTTTTAAGAAAATTTTTTACAAAAAACAAAAGGAGCGTTAAGTAAGCTCCTTTTTATTGTTTATAATTTTGCGGCTTCGATAATACCAACTTTAATACCATTCGGCCTGTGTACTTTAACAATTTTTAGCCCCGCCTTTTTACAAAGAGCTTCAAACATTGTTAAACTACGTTCTGCCCCTCTATTAAGTACAATAGAGCTTATTTCTGCATCTACAAAAGGAGATGGTTTGGTCTGAGGAGACAAATCTTCATCTATAACGTCTACTATAAGAATACGCCCTTTACGATCAAGATTTTTAACACAATTCTTTAATATTTTAACTGCCCTTTCATCATCCCAGTTATGTATAATTCTTTTAAGAATGTACACATCCCCACCTTCTGGTACTTTTTCAAAGAAGTCCCCACCGATTATCTCATAACGATGCTCCATATTTTTATTTATCAAATATCTTGGGTTTTGAATGGTATTGGGCATATCAAAAAGAACACCTTCAACTTTCTTGTGATTTTTAAGTATTTGATATATAAGACTTCCCTGATTTCCACCTACATCTATTACGGTGTCATATTTGTTAAATGGGAAAGATTTTGCAATAGCAATATCCTCACCTACTGAATAATCACTCATACCTGCGTCAAATCTTGCCTTTGCTCCAGAGTTATTTTCTAAGTATTCATAAAAAGATTCTTCGTAAAGCATATCGAAGGAGGGTTTGCCAGAACGAAGTGAGATTTCTAAGTTTCCAAGAGAGTTCCATCTTCTTAAATCCATTTCTTTAGCAATTGCTGTTCTTAAAGAGTGAGGGTGACTTGATAATAAGAAACGAGAGTGATCGTTAATTTTAAATTTACGATCCTCAGTATAATCAAATACATCGTGGGTTACTAAGACCTTCATAATACGGTACAAAACATCTTTATTAACATGCAGCTCTTCTGCTAATTCCTCGAGTAACTTCGGCTCAGATTCCAATTTATCAGCAATTTTATGTTCAGCAGCAATATGAAGCGCTCTTGCTATATTGTGAGAAAAGCTAATTGAGAGTAAATGCTCACGAGATGGGTTGATTTCCTCACCCGCATTTTCAAAACTATTAGCCATAGCAGCTTTACTAAGCATAACTCCGAGAATAATTTTTCTTAGCATGTTTTTACCCCTTTCATTTTTTAAAAGGTAATGTATAATACCCTGACTAGTCGGTCAAGATATTTTTTATCGATCGGTCAAAAACTTAGGAGAAACTACGTGCGCTCTAAAACTATAGAAACTCACAAAATAATTTTACAAGCTGCTAAGAAAGTATTTTTGAGCAAGGGCTTTGCAGCAGCCTCTATGAGTCAGATCGCTAAAGAAGCAGGCATAACTAAGCCTCTTTTGTTTTATCATTGCAAATCAAAAGAAGAGCTTTGGAAATCAGTAAAAGAAAGCATCTTGGGTTTAAATTTAGCTGAAGTAGAACTTCCCAGGGCAAATTACAAAGAATTTATTGAATATGTAGTTGATCTAAGGTTTAAGATGTATGGCAATAATCCTGATTTAGTAAGAATGCTACAGTGGCAAAGACTAGATTCCAGTGAAGGCGCTGATATTGCAGGAACCTATTCTCTTCCTAAAAACATATGGCTAAACTACTTAATATATTTTCAGGAACGTGAGCAGATTATTCCGTCTATTGATGTTGAAGTACTGCAAACTATGATATTTTCTTTAAGTACTATGCCATTTATGGAAAATGCCGACTGGGTAGAAGACAAAAATAAATTGGAATATTATAAAAATTGTGTAATAAGCATACTACTTTCGTATTCAATGTAATTTTTAAACTTCTTTAGTTTCATGAGTTTTTACATTATTCTTAGTGTTATAAGTTTCTAATTTCTTATTATATTGCTCCCATAAACTGTATTTACGCTTATGATTGTTATATATGCGGTTAAAATAATCCTCATGCGCTTCCAAAAACTGCCAATTATCTATTTCATTGCTGAGTATCTTACAACTAAGTAAATCTTTGGCTGTATATGAATAATATTTATAATCCGAAGCATGAAGCACACTATCTATCATTTTACGGTATAAAATTGTAGCGGCAAGCGGATCTAGATTTTGTATAATATCTGCCGCAGGTCTTAAAACTTCATATTCCTTACCTGAAAGTTTTTTATAATTCGTTTTTATAAATTCTGCCATATGCTCAAATTCTTTAATTTCCATCAAAAACCTAAGTGCTTTGTGTGTGTCATAGTATGCAAATGCTTTTTCTATAGTGCCATTTTTAAATTCCTCTTTGAATTCCTGATCAGCGTTTTTGAGGATTTGTATATAAATTTCAGCACTGAATTTCTCATTAAACCACGTTAGTAATATTTCCTGCGCTTGTTCGTATTCACCCTCTTCTTCTAAAGCTTTTACCTTAATTCTGTAATACTCATTATGATCTATATTATTGTTCGGAAACTTAATTTTATCTATCCATTCTAAAGCCTCCTGAGTGCGCCAATATTCAATTAACTGACCTGCAATTTTAAGATAATCATTATCAATCAAATTACCTGATAATTTTAGTGCCTTTATATATAAATCAATGTCTTTTTTTGCATTTGCAATGGCTTCCAGGCTTAACTGTATCAGAGCCTTATTCGCTGACTTTACAGAACTTTCAAGCTTTTGCTGAAGTATATTTATACCCTCTTCTTTTAAAAGGTTTTTTAAGGGTACAATAAGGCTTACATATATAATCTGATGTTCAGCTATAATTTTAGAATATATAGTTTCAACTACCTCAACAACAGGTGGATTATATTCGTAAAAAATCTCAGAAAGCATTTCTACGCTATTCTTAAAAACCACAGCGACTGTATCATCACGATTATCTACACGCTTAATAGTTTTTTCATGTAGATCCAGAAACTCTAGCATTAATTCAACAGATTTTTCAGGGGATTTTTTAATAAGTTCTTTCGATATGTATAAAGCAAGCTTATATAAACGCTTTGATAACTGCCTAGCTTCATAATACCTAATATACTTATATGATCTTTTTAATCCCGAAATCTCTCTTTTAATACATGCAATTAGTTTTTTTGGGTCATCTTCGTATGAAGCAAGTTTAATATCTATATCTTTTTTTATTGTTTTATGAGAATCAAGTAACTCAAGAATTATATCTATTAAATTTTCATTTTCTAATTTCTCAAGGTTTTTCTTCATTCTCATGATTATTCTCCTTATTTAAATTCGCAATCAACCGTATGATCGTTAACCATACCGATTGCCTGCATATAGGCATAGATTATAGTTGACCCTACAAAACTCATGCCACGCTTTTTTAAATCTTTAGATATTTTATCACTAATATCCGACTTACTTATAGCAAGCTTAATATCCTTAAGTTTATTATCAATAGTTTTATTATTTACATAAGACCAAATGTATGAATCAAAGCTTTTATATTCCTGCTGAATTTGCCTGAAAGCTATAGCGTTTTTTCTAACTGAAAACACTTTTAACCTATTACGAATAATGCCAGGATTTTCTAGTAGTTTCTCAAGCTCTAAATCTGTCATTCTTATAGTTTTATCTACATCAAAATTATGAAAAACCTTGCGGTATTCTTCACGTTTTTTAAGTACTGTTTCCCAGCTTAATCCTGCTTGAGCGCCTTCTAAAATTAGCATTTCAAAATGCTTTCTATCATCATGAACTGGCACGCCCCACTCATTATCATGATATTCAATGTATTCCTTATTATTTAAATTTACCCATGCACATCTATTTGTCATAAACTATCTTTTTCCTTTTAATCATATGTTTAACAGCAAAATGTATTCCGAGTATTACTGTAACAATTAGTATAAGAATACTAGCCAAAGCATTAACTTCAGGGCTAATACCAAGGCGGATTCTTGAGGCAATTAAAACAGGAAGAGTAGTTGACCCAGGACCATTATTAAATATTGCAATAACTACATCATCCATAGATAAAATAAAGCTAAGTAGCCATGCACTAACTATACTTGGAAATATTAAAGGAAGGGTAATTTGCATAAAGGTTGTTGTACTACTTGCACCTAAATCTTCGGCTACCTCAAAAATTTGGCTGTTAATACTTGCAAGCCTTGCAGTTATAACCGTTGTTGCATAAGTTGTAGTCAGAACACTGTGAGCAATAATCAGGTTTAGCATGTCGCTTACATTATTTAGTGCAAAAAACTCACGTAAAAACACAAATAGCATGAGCATTGCTATTCCCAAAATAACTTCAGGTACTGCAAACTGTATTGCAAGTATTATACTTAATACTTTACGAAATACAGCATTGTTCTTATTACCTACGATAATACTTGCAAAAATAACACTAATAAAAACGCTAATTAAAGAAGACGTAAATGCCACAATTAAGCTATTAGATAAAGCTACAAAAATTTCCCTGTCATGGAAAAGCTCTGCATACCAGCTAAGCGAAAAACCACCCCATGTAGTCATAATTTTAGAGGCATTAAAAGAATATGTAATTACAAGTAAAATAGGTATCAACAAAAATGCGATAGCTAAAAAAGCTAAGCCTTTAATCAATATATTATTTTGAAGTTGATTATTCATTTACTGACCTCTGAATAATAATCGCAGTATTCTGCAATTTCGCATTTATCACATTCAGGCTTTCTAGCCTTACACACATATCTTCCATGTAATATTAGCCAGTGATGCGCATTTCTCAAGTATTTATCTGGAACTACACCTAATATTTCTTCCTCAACTTTCTCTGGAGTATTGCCCTTAGCAAGCCCAAGGCGTTTGCTTACCCTAAAAACATGGGTATCGACTGCAATTGTAGGCTCATCAAAAAGGCAGTTAAGCACAACGTTTGCAGTTTTTCTGCCAACACCTGGCAGTTTTATTAAATCATCAAATTTATTAGGGATTTCAGAATGATATTCCTCTATTAGCATTTGGCTTAAAGCTATAACATTTTTAGCTTTTGCCTTATAAAGCCCTATAGATTTAATATAACTTATAAGCCCCTCTTCCCCAATACTCAGCATTTGCATAGGGGTAGTTACGATTTCAAACAGGCTTTTGGTTGCTTTATTAACTGAAACATCTGTTGCCTGCGCAGATAAAACTACGGCTACTATCAATTGGTATGGATTAGTATATTCAAGTTCAGTTTTAGGATCTGGATTGGATTCAGATAGTTTACAAAATATTTTGGTTGCTTTTGATCTCTTGTGGCTCACTTTCTATATTCTCAGGATTAGGGTCTATATTTTCCTGAGTAGTATTTTCTGAAATTTCTTTTTTTGCAAGCAAACTTGGCTTATGAACGAAATTTCCTAAGCGATGTATGATATTTTTAATCATAAATGGATTCTCGACCTGGCTTTTTTCAATAGCCTCATACGAGGTATCGCCTTCAATATCCACAAAATCATCCTGTTTCTCAGACTTAAATACCCTATAATAACGTTTACCTGACTCTTTAAACGTCATCTTAACAAGATCTAAACCTGAAAATTTTGGCTTTTTTTGGCTCATATAGTAACTTTTACAATTAACCTTATACTTAATTATAACATTTATTTAATAATAATTAAAATATTAATAATAAAAATTAACTATTCTTTATATATCAGGGATTTGTATTAGACAAATAGATTATCTTGAGTAAAATCGGGAAAACTTAAACATAGAGGATTACTATGAATCAAGACACATTAGTGGTAGTACCTTCAAGGCTTGCAGCCACAAGGCTTCCTAATAAACCTATTTTACCCATTGGACAAAAATCAATGATTAGACATGTAATTCAGAGAGTTAAAGAATCTGGCTTTACGAATATTTTACTTGCATCAGGAGATCAGGAAATCATTGACGAAGTAGCGCCAGATAATATCTTTACTATTCTTACTGACCCTAATTTACCAAGCGGTACAGATAGAGTACATGCGGGTGCAAAAGCTTTTGATAAAGAAGGAAAATTCAAATATATCGTTAACCTTCAAGGTGATATGCCTAATTTCGACCCCCATATTATTGGTGAGTGTGTTAAAGTGCTTGCTGAATCGCGTAGTGATATTGCTACTCTTTGCGCCCCAACAACTTTAGAAGATGCTGAAAAATTTTCTGTAGTAAAACCTGTATTTGGGGAAGTTAAAAATGGAATTGCAAGAGCATTTTATTTTTCACGCAGTAAAGTTCCTTATTTTGCCGAAGAATTTTATCACCATTTAGGTATTTATGCCTTTAAACGTGAGTCACTAGATAAATTTGTATCACTTCCACAGGCGAAAATGGAACTTGAAGAAAAGCTTGAACAGCTTAGAGCGCTTGAAAATGGTATGACAATATCTATAGGCTTTACAAAACACGTTCCAATATCTGTAGATACACCAGATGATCTTGAAAACGCAAGGAACTTACTAGCTTAGTACATATTTAGGCATTTTAATTAAAAATATTTAGATTTTTATCAAATCACAATTTATAATTGAAATTATGTAAAAATTTAAACGCAGGTTAAAATGCCTAAATTAATTTGTATTGGTAATGCTGTTTTAGACATATTTAGCAAAACACCAACAGGTTTTCTGGAGTCTTTAAACATTACAAAAGGTAGCATGACTTTAGTAGATGACTTAGAAAAGTTTAAGACTTTAGAAAATGATGGTCTTGACCATCAAATCTCAAGTGGAGGCTCTGCTATTAACACTGCTGCCGCATTTGCAATCCTATCTAAATCTACTAAAGTCTTTGTTAAATTAGGTAAAGACGCAAATGGCATAAAATATAAACAAGATTTAGAAAATCTTGGAATTACAGTAATTTCAAGCATATGTCCTGATAAACCAAATGCCAAATCAAGAGTGTATATTTCAGAAGATGGCGAAAGAACCATGCTCACTTATTTAGGGGCTACCAGCACGATTTACCCTAATGACTTTGATTTATCCGAATTAGATAATGACGCTATGATCTTCTGTGAAGGCTATATGTTTGATAGCGCACCAGAACTGATGAAAAACTTAGCAGTAATCATTAAAGACAAAGGATTAAGAAGTAGCCTTACACTTTCAGATTCTGAATGCGTAAAACGGAATTATCAAAAGATCGCTGATTTTGTTAAACAAACTAACCCAATTGTATTTGCAAATTCCAAAGAACTTGCTGAATTTAAAGAAAATGCATATCAATTCATTGTACATACGAAAAGCGAAGATGGTTCGGAAGTTATAGAAAATGGCAAAATAGTGGCACATGCCCCTGCTATAAAAGTAAACAAAGTTATAGATGCTACAGGCGCAGGTGACGTTTTTGCAGGAACTTTCTTATATTATTATTTAAGTAGTAGCGATTTGAATAAAAGTTTAGCGCAGGCTAATTTAGCTGCATCTAAAGTTATTCAAAAAATTGGGGCAAGGCTTTAGTATAGTGCTTTGAAGCCTTAGGATGTTATTTATGTTTAACTGTTCCTAAATTTTGCTATACATATGGATTGCACAAAATGCTAAGCATTTTTCGCAATGACCGCCATCTAAACCTTGAATTTAAATAACACAATTAGCGTATAGTTAGCAGACGCTCTATTAAAATAAAAAAAGCGAGTGCTTGGCACCCGCTTTTTTCAAATAATCTTATAACTAGAAAACTATGCTTCTAATTTGCTAATTGCATCAGCTGCTTCTTCTTCAGTTCTAGCAACAACAACTTTTACAGTTGCAATCACTTCTGGGTGAAGAACAACATGAGCGTCGTGAGTTCCAATGAATTTCACAACTTCAGGAAGGTTAACCTGATTTTTAGCAACTTCTAAATCAGCTGTTTCTCTGATAGCAGATACTACGTCACGTGCAGCAACAGAACCAAAAAGCTTTCCATCTTCACCAGCTTGTCTGATGATTGAAACAGCTTTAGGTAAGCTATTAGCAATATCCTGAGCATGTGATTTTCTTTCAGCACTTTGCTTTGCAATTTCTAACTTTTGAGCTTCGAAAACTTTTTTGTTTCCTTCTGTAGCTCTGATTGCCTTACCACCAGGAATAAGGAAGTTACGCGCAAAACCGTTTTTAACTTTCACGATATCACCCATGATACCGAGTTTGCTTACTTTTTCTAATAAAATAATTTCCATAATATGCTTACCTTATTTCTTAACAAATGGAAGGAGAGCTAAAGATCTTGCAACTTTAATTGCTCTTTTTAATTTTCTTTGTTTAATTGCAGATACAGAAGTAATACGGCTTGGTAAAATTCTGCCACGCTCAGAAACAAATTTTAAAAGCAATGGAATATTTTTGTGATCAATTTCAGGAGCGCCTTCTTCTGAAAGTGGGCATGTTTTACGACGACGGAAAAAAGGTTTACGTACAGCGTAAGCAGAGTTTGAAGATGAATCTTGCATAATTATTCCTCAATTTCTTCAGAAGCTTGGTTTGAAGCTTCTCTATTTTGTTTCATCATTAAAGATGGGTTTTTAGAAATTTCTTCAACCCTTAATGTCACTTCACGAATAATGTCTTCATTGATTGACATTTGTCTTCTAATTTCTTTTACAGCTTCAAAAGGAGCATCAAGACCTAACATAATATAGTGTCCTTTTTTACCTTTTTTGATGATATAAGCTAGGTTTCTTAAACCCCAGTATTCTTTTTTAACTAAAGTACCACCCATTTGTTCAATAACGCCAATATAGTTATCAGCGAGCTTATCAACCTCGTTTGGGCTCATGTCCTGACGGACAATAAATGTTGTTTCATATTTTGCCATTCAGCTAATTCTCCTAAGTAATAAAGTCAGCAAAAACAATAACTTGCACTATTCTTGCCAGTAACTAAATAAATTTAATCCTGAGCAATAATACAAACTTAAATAAAAATATCAAGTTTTAATTTAAAAAACTTGAGTAACTTAGATGAGGTGAAATAAAGAACATCCGGTTGGCAAATTAACAAATGGTGGGCCTGGGAGGAGTTGAACCTCCGACCTCACGCTTATCAGGCGTGCGCTCTAACCACCTGAGCTACAAGCCCATTTATTGATTTGACCTCGCTTATTATGCAAATAATTTTGGGTAAGTCAAGCTAAATGTAAAAAATAATATGTTTAAAACTTAATTAATTAATTGACTTAATTAAAATTTACCCTATATTAACTATTTTGTTATACATAAATTTAGACTAATTTAATAAAATACTTGGATAATCATGAAAAAATCTAATAATTTGCAATTTGAGCATATTTTAACCCCTATATTCCATCCCAAAAATACTCCTCAATTAATTGACGCATTCAATGCATTTAAAGCAAATAAATTTTTTAGCGATGCATTTACTAGTGTAAAGAAGAAGCATAGAAATAAATTTTATCAGCATTGTGCAAAGGATATGTACAAACTTTTTTCAAAATTTAAGTTTATTCCAAACAATCTAGATGCAGATAAAAAAATTATAGATGCACTTGTAGTAATTGGCATAATAAAATCAATTACATTACATTATATTACTGATAATGGTCTTCATAGTATCGAGCCATCACTTAAAGGAAATTATTATGACTTCCCAATTATATACAAAGCTCTTCAACCCTATAGAGAGCAAGTGGCTTTATTATTAGACAAATTACCAAATTATTCAGATTTTGAAACTCTAAAACTTAACGAAGATCAAAAATTTTGTATACTTCATATCACCTGCGTTGTTTACAATTCTTTGTTATTGATAGTAAATCCCAATGAATACGCAGGAAAATCCAGAGATATGAATCCTTATATTAATTCTGCCTATGAATATAAAAGTTGTATAAACAACCCAATGGCTAAAGGAAGTTTTGATTTATCAACTATCTCTTCAATGTATCTTTTTTTAATACATAATATCCAATACGATATAAATGATACCTTTTCTAAATTAAAAGCAATTAATGAAGATGTCACAGAAGTATTTATTAAAATTTATACTCTTTGTCCAGAATTATTTGACTCAGCTAGTATTTCAAAACATTTAGATTTTCTATTAAATCAAAATACTTATGAAACTTTTTTTCGCAGCAACTCAGAAATTTATATAAATAATATAACAATTATTTTACACAAAGTTTTTAATAATGTCGACCTTACAATATTAGAAAATATTGAAAAAAACAAGTATATAAAGTTTATACAAAAACTACCAGGTAATTATACCGCCTTATATTCAGAAGGTTTAATGGCTGATACTGAAGAAGAGATAATTAATTTCCTTAAAAGAACATGCAAACAATGTACGCTACAAATAAATAAACTCTTAGATAACTTTGACGTTTTATTAGCAGATATTTTCAAAAATTATTTATTTGAATTTATAGCAAAAATTTATGCAGAACCTAAAAAATATGAAGAATTTGCACAGTTTCTTTCTGAAAATTGTGAATATTTGAATATTCTAAACCTAGATAACAATTATGCAGGATCTAGTGAAGATGATAAACCTTTAAAGTACATGGTAAAATATATAAAAGATATTTACCATTATACTAAAAACACCGAAATTGTTCCCGAATTTTTCTTAGAGCCGATTAATGATTATAATGTAAAGTTTTTTCAGAAAAATTTTAGAGGTATTTTAAATCAACTACATCATTCAAATAAAACCGAAGACTTACATAAATTACTTTATAATACTGGTTTTGAAAAAACATGTAGGATTAATTTATCAACTGCCGATCTTATAATTATACTTAACCATATGACTGCATGCAATGATTACAGTATACTTAAGGGCATATATAATATAGTTTATGCAATGAACTCACTAGATGCCGTTCATTTGAAACTTATAAGTGATTTTGTGCATTATTTGGAAATTAAAGACGTAGTATCTAGAAATGATTACCCAAACATCAAAAGCTATAATCAGGATCTCAATCGTATTTATAATCATAAAGAAGGAAATGCTATTGGAAGCGAAAACTGCCTATTAACAGAGCGCGTAATAAGCATGGAATTACAAAAAGGTGACGATGCAGCTATAACAATTAGCAATGAAATTTCGTATAGAATAGACGTTCAAAGATTAAGAATCAAATCTATAATTGAAAATAAAAAAGCTAAAAAGAAAGAAGATATTTTTCTCACTCTAGATGAAAAGCAGGCTGAAATAGAGTTTTTCGAGTATACGGCTCACTTAATAAACCTTATGAAAGGTCTTGATGAAAATTACAAAGTTACCTGCTTATCTGAAAACTTAAGCTTTTTATACGTTCTGCAACAACTTGTAACTTTGGAATGCCCAGTTAAGATCTCTAAAGATCTTGAGGTTATTGACCACAGCCTCAATTATAATAAAGAAAAAATGACTCTACAGTTAAGCAAAACTCGTAAAACTAACGTTTTAGCAACTTTATATAAGAATCATCAGGAAAAAGACTTAGACAATAATATTACCTTAACATTAACAAATAGAATTGGAAGAGAAGATTCTATTCGGGAAAAATCTTTTAGAGATTCTAATAGCAAGGGTACATCTGACTCTGTATCATATTCTCAGTCATATTCGCAGGCTCCAAGTATGAGTATGTCATTTAGAGCTAATGTTTATCCAAATAACCCTAATG